>CAMZLK010000220.1 GCA_947311475.1 uncultured Desulfocapsa sp. | reverse complement strand
GTTAAAATCCCGATGGCTAAGTAAAAAACTTCATATGCGAGGCGCACATTTTTTGTTTAATTTCGGCGTACTAAGGTACGTTGAAATTAAACAAAAAATGTAGCAACGAAGCAGATGAAGAGTTTTTACGACGCCATCACTCTATTAATTACTGAAAAACGCTACCACAACACCTACCTTGTGTCAAAGGGATTCTATTCAACAAAACCCTTACTTATCAAGTTCCCCGGGGGCAAATGTAACAACGGAGTCGAGTTTATTCTCTTCAAGAAAAAGCATAAATAGTCTGTCCAGACCCATTGCAATACCTGCCGCTTTATCCAGACTTTCAAGAGCCTCTAAAAATAATTCCGGTATTTTTTTTCGGTTCTCAAGGTTTGTATCCATCTTTCTGCATTCTTCTTCAAAACGACTACGCTGCAAAACCGGATCGGTGAGTTCTGAAAACCCGTTGGCAAGCTCGATACCCGTCACATACAATTCAAATCGTTCGGCAAGGGAAGGCCGACCAGGTTTAGGGCGGGCAAGAGATGCGAGCTCCAAAGGATAATCATAAAGAAAAGCAGGTCTTTTCCTGCCTAAATACGGCTCTATCTTTTCCACCAGCAGGATATCGAAGCTGTCTTGCTGCAATGCCTCCTCGGGAGTAACTGAGCAGTATTTCTTAAAAGCCTCTTCAACACTGATTTTTTCCCATGGTTCGTGTAGAGCGACAGGAAAAGAACAGTCCTTCATTTCTGCCAACAGATATGCAAACAACCCTTCGCAATCATTCATCAAATCACCATAATCAGCATCCATTCGATACCACTCAAGCATGACAAACTCTTCAAGGTGCAATCTGCCACGTTCCCCATATCTGAAACAACGACAGATTTGAAAAATTTCTTCGCACCCTGCTGCAAGCAGACGCTTCATATATAATTCCGGGGAGGATTGAAGAAAATGGGTTCCCGAAGGAACAGGGACTATATTTTGTTCTGGAATAACAAGAGGCTGGCGGATAGGAGTATCTACTTCGAGAAAGCCCTGTTCCTGGAAAAAGCTGCGAATTGCCTGAAAAAAGGCTGCACGAAGCTGCAGCCTTTTTGGGTCAAGCATGAAAAATATTACTCCTTAACACGGGTCACATAAGCCCCTGTTCGGGTATCGATCTGAATCTTATCACCTTCAACAACAAATGGTGGCACTTGAAGTCCATAACCAGTCTCAACTGTCACCGGTTTAGTATCGTTTCCGGAAGTGTCACCCTTGGCCCATGGTTCAGCCACGGTAACCACCAGATTCACAAAAATAGGCAAGGTTACATCAATGGGTCTCTCATCGAAAAAGAGGACATCGAGTTCCATATTATCCTGGAGAAAACTCACATTCTCACCAAGCTGTTCTTTTGTGATAAAGGTTTGCTCATAATTCTCTGTATCCATAAAATGGTATTCATCACCCTGATTATACAAATACTGCATCTTCCGCTCTTCAAGGGCTGGTTTTTCAAACTTCTCGTTGGATCGATAGGTCTGCGTAAACTGGTTGCCCGTAATCATGTTGCGCATTTTGCAACGATAGAGAGCCTGGCCCTTACCGGGTTTAGAAAACTCAAAATGAGTTATAATATAGGGTTGGCCATCAATTTGGATTTTAAGCCCTTTCCGTAAATCAGAAGCTGCAAACATATCTTTTCTCCATCAAGCCCCTCTTTTCCGGGGAACATTTCATTATAAACAAAAACATAGATTTTCCTGAAAACAGTTATTATACCCATGGCAATGCCTCTTTGGCAACCCATAAAACCGGGATATACTCCAGTGAACCAGGCTGAAGAGCAAAGAAAAACAATGCACAAACAAAACAGAGAACAGAGAACAATGCAGCCAGACGACAAATCCTGGCTCAAAGATGGAGCCATGGCTTCCTGGCCCATCTGTTTTGGGTATATCCCAATCGGGCTGGCACTCGGTGTGCTTGCTAATCAGGCAGAGATACCCGTCTGGGCTGTTGCCATGATGTCTATTATGGTCTTTGCAGGCTCTGCCCAGTTTATCTGTGTTGCCATGCTAACTGCCGGTGCCTCAGTATGGTCGATCATCCTTACAAGCTTTGTTGTCAATCTGCGCCATTTCCTGATGAGTTCTGCCATTGCAGTTCATTTAACCGGTCTGCGACGTATTTTCCTGAGTTTTTTTGCCTATGGAATTACCGATGAGAGCTTTGCTGTAAACATGACGCATTTTCGAAAAGGCAATTGGGATCACAAACGGGCGATAATTGTTAACCAGCTTGCCAACATAACGTGGATTATCGCAACTGTTTCAGGCGCCCTCATCGGCCAGTTCATCCCAAGGGGTGCTTTTGGTACCGATTATGCACTCACTGCCATGTTTCTTGCGCTCCTGCTCTTTCAACTCCATGATGTGGTTTATGTTCTCACAGGACTCACCGCATTGGGCCTCGCAACAGCCTGGTATTTGTTGATTCCTGGTAACAGCTATATCGTTGGATCATCCGTAATCGCAGCAAGTATTGGATATTTCTTCAAGCAATACCGGGACAAACACAGATGAGTTTTCTAGAGTATCTCTTTTTGTTTGGCGGTATGGGCATTGTCACCTACCTGCCACGCTGGCTGCCACTTTTTTATCTGGCACACCGGGAACTGCCAAAGTGGCTGATTGACTGGTTGAGTATGATTCCGGTGGCAATCCTTTGCGCACTCCTTGCTCCTATTCTTTTTACAGATCAGACAACTCGAAGTCTGGAACTTGGCAAACCTGAACTTTTAGTAGCAATTCCCACCCTTCTCTTTGCAGTAAAAACAAAAAGCCTGGGAGGAACAGTGTTTGTTGGTATGGGATTATACTGGCTTTCAGGATTCCTCCCCGTGCAATAGCTCACTTTCTCTTTCTGACATATTTCCCCAAATTCCTGTTAAATAGTTTTCCACTGTGATTAAATCAAAATTGAATAGTACGCTTTTTTTCATACTCAGGGAAAATTATTATGGATTTTTGTATTGCACGCCAGCCAATTTTTAATTTTAACAAACGGCTCCATGCCTATGAACTGTTGTACCGGGGAAATGGCGAATGGAACCTTGGCAATACCGAAGGAAGCCGTGCAACATCAAGTCTCCTTTCTTCGACTTTCATGACAGAAGGAATAGAAAAAATAACAGGTTCCAAACCCTGTTTTATAAACTTTACCCAGGAACTCCTGTTAAAAAACATTCATCCTGCTTTTCCAAAAAAACCGCCTGGTCATTGAGATCCTGGAAGATGTTGAACCCACTGTGGAAGTAGTTGCAGCCTGCCAGCAAATGGTTGACCAGGGCTACACCCTGGCACTCGATAATTTTATCTATCATACAAAGTTTGATCCCCTTATTGAACTGGCAAGTATCATTAAAGTGGATTTTTTGTTAACCCCAGTGGATAGCCTTGCAAAAATGCTGCACAGGATTTCCCGGTTTGATCACATAAAACTTCTGGCAGAAAAGGTTGAGACCTATGAGGAATTCGATAAAGCGTTAAAGCTTGGATTCAGCTATTTTCAAGGGTACTTCTTCAGTCGTCCAGAAGAGTTACACATAAAAGAGATCTCTTCTGTCAAGATCAATCTCCTTCGGTTACTGGCTGAGGTCAGTCAGAAGAAAACTACCATTTCCCGGCTTGAGAAAATTGTCTCTGCTGATGTTGCCCTTAGCTATAAACTCCTGCGCTTTTTGAATTCGGCCCATTTTTATCTTCTTGAAAAAGTGGAATCCGTCTCCCGCGCAATTTCTTTCCTTGGCGGCAAACGTTTCAGGCATTTTGTAATGTTGATTTTGATTTCAGAAATCGCCTCTGATAAGCCGGAAGAGCTGGTAAGGCTTGCGGTGGTAAGAGCTAAATTTTGTGAGCTGCTGGCAGAACAGGAAAATTTAAAAAAGCATTCCAGCGAACTATTTCTCGTTGGCCTGTTTTCTCTAATTGATGCCATGCTCGACAAACCCATGAAAGATTTGCTGAGCGCTCTGCCGTTAATGAATGATGTAAAAATTGCTCTAGAGAATAACACCGGGCCATATGCCCCGGTTCTTAATGCCGTGAAAAATTATGAGCAGAGCCTGAAAGAACCATGTCTTGCAAACCTTAAACAGGCGCATGTGAAACCTCAGGCTGTGGGCAGACTCTACCTTTAGGCAGTGGAATATGGGGAAGAGTTACTGGTCGATTGCTAAAAGAACAAAAGTACAGCCCAAACCATTAGAACCAATAGAAGGGAAAGGAATACGGCAGCAGAACCCTGGTCTTTGGCACGGCCGGAGAGTACATGCTTTTCTCCACCGAATCGATCCACCACACTCTCAACGGCAGAATTAAGTATTTCAACAATCAAAACCAGGAGAATACTACCTGCAAGAAGCAGCTTTTCCACACCTGTCTCACCAAGATACAACCCCAGGGGAATCAACAGCAGGGCAAGTAAGATCTCTACCCGAAAAGCTTCCTCTTCCTTGAACGTTGCCCGTAAACCCTGCAAAGAAAAGCCAAGGCTGTTAACAATTCTTCTCCGGAATAGATTACTGGTATTTTTTGCCATTATATTTCAACCAACCATCGATATGGCGACCACTGGGATCGTGGTGAGTCCAGTGCATGACGCCACCCTGCGAGCTCCACTCATACTCGCCATAAAATCCGACAGTATCACCTTTTTTTAACCCGGGCAGTCTGTCAGCAAGGTCGATATTATGGGCGACGAGTACTGTTTGTCCAGGACTTACCTGTAAGATAAATTTCTGATGTTTCAGGCCTTTAGTGTCATCAGGCAGCACTTTTTTTACAACTCCACGCCCCCGAATCTGAAGATCACTCTGTTCATTGACAAAGGCTGTAACGATTGCATTCTCAGAACCTGCTGGAGTGGACAAGGGCTCAGATATTTTTTCGCCCTTTTGCGCAAGCAGGTAAATTACTATTGCCAAAGCAGCGATAAGTATATTCTTTTTATTTGTCATTACTATTCCTTGATGACCTCGTAAAAAGGTCAAAAACAGGATGGACTTGAAAAAACCTTCATACTCGAGGCACGGAAATTTATAATCTTTTCAGCGTACTAAGGTACGTTGAAAAGATTATAAATTTGCAGTAACGAAGAAGATGAAGAGTTTTTACGAGTCCATCATTCCTTAATTCTTTAATGCAGGCAGCACCACCTTGGCAACATGATCATATTTTTCAGCAAAATGCACAGTAAATCCCTCTTTAATATAGTCTGGAAGGGTGTCAAAATCATCCCTGTTTGCTTCCGGTAAAATCAATTCACTAATCCCAATGCGTTTGGAAGCAATAACCTTTTCCTTAATTCCCCCGACAGGCAAGACTTTTCCGGTTAGTGTCAACTCTCCTGTCATGGCAAGATTACGTTGTATTTTTTTGCCCATTCCAAGACTGAGCAGTGCCGATGCCATGGTCACTCCAGCACTTGGCCCATCTTTTGGAGTTGCTCCTTCCGGGACATGAAGATGAATAAAATGCTTCTGGAAAAACTCATCCTTCACGCCATACCTTGCTGCATTGGATAGCAGAAAACTATACGCGATCTCAGAAGATTCCCGCATAACATCACCGAGTTGTCCGGTCTGTTTAAAGCCTGCATGTTCGCGTGGCACTCCAGTTGCCTCCACGGCAAGTGTAACACCACCAAGTGCTGTCCAGGCAAGCCCTGTTATAACACCAACTCCGGTAATAAGTGCTGTCTTTTTAAAGAATGGTTTCCCCAGGAAATCCTCAATATTTTTAATTGTAACCGATATTTTTATTTTGGGATCTTCTAGGAAACGCACCACTGCTTTTCGTACAATTTTCAACAGATGTTTTTCAGTTTTTCGAACCCCAGCTTCCCTTGCGTAACCCTCAATGAGTAAGCGTAAGGCTGCATCACTGATCTTCAACTGGCCATTTTTGAGTCCTGCCTTTTCCAGGGCCTTTGGCCAGAGATGATTCCTGGCAATGGTTATTTTTTCTTCAGTTATATATCCTGAAAGCCGGATGACCTCCATACGATCCAGCAAAGGTCCCGGGATACTGTCAAGCTGGTTTGCTGTACAGATAAAAAGAACCTTGGAGAGATCAACGCGGAGATCAAGATAGTGATCCAGAAAATCAGCATTCTGTTCAGGATCCAGTACTTCCAGCAGAGCAGAAGCAGGATCACCTCGAAAAGATGCGCCAATCTTATCAATTTCATCAAGCATGATTACCGGATTGGCCGTCTTCACCTCTTTCAGGGCCTGCACAAACTTTCCGGGCATGGCACCGATATAAGTACGCCTATGTCCCTTGATCTCAGCCTCATCCCGCATTCCACCAATGCTGAAGCGATAAAACTCCCGCCCCATGGCATCTGCAACAGAATGGCCGATGGACGTTTTTCCCACGCCCGGCGGACCAACAAGGAGCATTATGGAGCCGGCTATCTCTTTTTTATAGGCACCAACTGCCAGAAATTCAATGATACGTTCCTTCACATCATCAAGTCCGTCATGGTCTCGATCAAGGATCTCTCTGGCCTCTTTTATACCCAATTTATCTTTAGAGTAGACCCCCCACGGAACAGAACTCATCCAATCAAGATAATTTCTCGTAACAGCATATTCCTGAGACCCTTTCTCAAGAAAGCTCAGTTTTTTCAGTTCATCCTGAATGCGGTCAGTCACGGGCTCCGGCGGATGTAATTTTTCAAGTCTTTTTTCAAATTCTTCAGCATCGGATTTACGATCATCCTTGGTAATTCCCAGCTCTTTCTGGATGGTTTTCAACTGTTCCCGCAGAAAAAATTCCCGTTGCCGTTTAGTAATTTTGGTATTGACATCCTTACTGATTTCACCATGAAGCTTGGTAATTTCCACCTCTTTCTGCAATAAAGGATAGACACGTTGCATTCGCTTCAAAACCGGTAATGTTTCCAGCACCCCTTGCAATTCATCCCCCGTTGCAGTGGTGAGCGTTGCTGCAAAATCCGTAAGAGGAGCAGGTTCGCTTGGTGAAAAATACTGCAAAGCCTGTTTGAGTTCTTCACCGTGCAGTGGATTTGCCTGTACCAGCTCCTTTACCGCTGTAATAATGGACAAAGCATACGCCCTGGTCTCATTGTCATCAAGGTTGGTATCATTCTCGTCTTCCGGGTATTCAACTTCAACCATAAAGGGAACCTTGGTACCAAGCCAGCGTTTGATTCGAAAACGCCCCATCCCCTGACAAATAAAATGGATATTGGACTCCTGCATGGTCGGTTTTAAAACCTTCCCCACACATCCTATTTGAGAAAAATCTTCAGGGGCGGTATCCTGTGCTGGAATATTACTGGTATAAACCAGCCCCACCAGTTTCTGATCTGTTTCACCTATTTTTTGGATAGTATCCTTCCAGTATTCACCAGACAAAACAATCGGCTGTACCTGCCCTGGAAAAAATGGACGGCTGGCGATTGGAATGAGATAGAGATACCGTGGAAGAATTTGATTTGGAAGGGCAATATCACTCTGCTGACCACCTTCATCAATCACTTCTACTTCTGCATGAATTGCATTGTTATCTGCCATGAACCATTGCTCCTATTTAAAATAAAGCATAGAACTTGATGGACTCGTAAAAACTCTTCATCTCCTTCGTTACTGCAAATTTATACTCTTTTCAACGTACCTTAGTACGCTGAAAAGAGTATAAATTTCCGTGCCTCGGATATGATGTTTTTTACAAGTCAATCCCATTTTTGACCATTTTACGAGTTTATCAAACTTCAACCTGATACCACAAAACCTCAAGTTCGTTGATTTGCTACAGGAATCCTGCTTGCTGAAGGGTAGTGGTAATCAGAAACTTCACTATTTACATTTATGCTGTACAGATTGGTTTGCCTAATATAACACTAGCCTATTACTTCTCTTAATCAATTCTTTTCATAAAAAAGATAACTCCTCCTTCCTATAATAGCAATAGGTATTATTATTAATAATACAAACAGAGTGATTGCTTTTATGATATTTTACGGGAGGAAACACATGTGTTTACCTATTATGACTCTTGCGATATCTAAGCAAAATGATAGCGAATGAGCCTCTACAATTTGCCAAAATATGATAAACTCGCAAAAAGGTTAAAATCCCGATGGCTAAACAAAAAATGTAGCAACGAAGTAGATGAAGAGTTTTTACGACGCCATCAAAATATAACAGATGAGGATATGATAATTAATGAATAAAAAAGAAAGGCTCTTCCAGAAAAGATCTGAGTGTTCTTATAATATCGCAGGCAATAAGACTACAGACAACAAACTCCGCAGGTTTGAGGACAAGTATCGCACCATTGCCGACTTCACCTGCGATTGGGAGATATGGATCAGTCTTGATGGTAATTTCCAATACGTTTCCCCCTCATGCGAACGAATCACCGGCTATACAGCAGATCAATTTATGGAACAACCGGGGTTACTCAGGAATATTATTATTCCCGAGGATCAAACAATATGGGACACCCATCGTCACGAGGCGGCTCAAGGGACAAAACTGCGTGGAATCCAGTTCCGCATAAAAAGACGAGACGGAAAAATAACCTGGATCGAATCAGCCTGCATGCCTGTAATCGACAAGGATAACAAAATACAGGGATTCCGTGCCAGCAACTGGGAAATCACTAAACGCAAAAAAGTTGAAAATTACCTTCGCTTTGCACTTGCAGAAATTGCAAAGTACAAAGAAAAGCTTGAAGTGGAATCGGCCTACCTCAGTGAAGAAATCACCCTGGCATGCAACTATGAAAATATCATCGACTGCAGCAATGCTCTCCAGTATGTCATATTTAAGATCAACCAAATCGCCACTGCTGCCGAATATTATTCGACGAAATTGCTGCATGTCAGTGAGGTATTCTTTGTGACCCATAGTGATGTCATGGGCCCCATGGGAGAAGAGTTGGTACATGTTCAAAGCAAAGATGCCGCAGAAACCTTTAAACAGGAACACCACGCCAAGGATATTTTCACTTTTGAACAAGTTATAAGTGATATTATTTCTGGTTATTAGCAGGAGTAGATACTATTCAGACTGAAAACATCTTTGACAAGCTCGTAAAAAGGTCAATTGAGAGATGACTAAGTAAAAAACTTTAGATGCGAGGCACAGAAATTTATTATCTTTTCAGCATATTAAGAAGAGATTATGAATTTGCAGGAACGAAGGAGATGAAACGTTTTTACGAGTCCGGCATCTTTACAAAACTAACGCGGATAAACCGCAAGTAAGTGCCTCGAAGGTCTCTCTTCGTTCGCTATCTGTTGCTTATGCTAATAATTTCAGAACTCCTTACTTAGACCACTTAGTTCTTGAGCTATAGACCAGCAACAAGCCACACGAAAACAACCTGTTATTTTACACTTGTGATTTTCTTTTTTTC
>CAMZLK010000219.1 GCA_947311475.1 uncultured Desulfocapsa sp. | reverse complement strand
AATCCTCGAGCGCTCCTATTGGAATAAGCCTACCAGCTGAAACTCCAGGCACTAGATAGAGGCAGCTCCACGACGAAGCCAATTCATTCGGTACCCAACCCGCGCATATCAGACTGATCAACCGTCGTTACATGATGCCCCCGCCTCTGACCATGAACTGGAGGACATATACAAATAGCCACTTTTTTTCATCGGAAAACCGATGAAAAAAAGTGGTAAGAGATAGTTGCTTTTTCTTGACAGCGTTAACCATATCAGGAGCCTGTCCGAGAATGCCCTTTTTCCCAAACTCTTTAGAATTATCAAAAAATAATGCTCGCAATATCAATCATATGGCTGCGCTTGTTTTCTGAAAATTCTTCGATTTTGAACAAAATGTCTATTCTCGGACAAGCTCCTAGGGTACGTTGAAAAGATAAGAAATTTGCAGTAACGAAGAAGATGAAGAGTTTTTACGAGTCCATCAAAATGTTATTAAAGCATTTTTTTGAATCGGAGGGCAAGTTGTATGAAATTATGTAGGATCAACCTTTTTTATGGTTGGATGAGAATGGTGGGATAGACACCTTTTTTGTCTCCTTCAGAATAGGGCTGGATAATGTTGAAGGAAATATTCTGATTGTTCTGTGCGTGTCCTTTACGATCTTTTCCATTGTAAAAAGCACCATTTGCTTCAAGGATATGGTGAATCCGATTTTGAAATGAGGACACAAATTTTTTGCCACTCCCTTCAAATACAAGATTGTTTCTGGAAAAGCCATCTTCTAATTTTTCCAATATGTTGAGGGGGATTGAGTTTATTTCCAGATCGGCCTGGCAGGTTATCGAGCCCCAGACAAGGCAGGCCGGGGGGATTTGCAGTGGCTCCCGGATGTCAATTATGGTGTGAGGCATGACAACACAATCTTTACCGATTTCCAGACGGCAGCCTTTTCCGCGCAGGAAACTGTTAAAACCGACAAAAACCATCGTTCCAAGGTCCACGTTGATGAGTTTTGCGCCATGGGCGGTAACATTAAACCCCTTCAGGAACGAGTTGATTATAAAACAGTTTTCCTGGGCATTTGCGCCTCTGCCGAGATGGGAATTCTGTAGAAAAGATCTTTGGGCAACAAGGACATTATCTCCAATGGATGTTTTGGGCTGAACGACAGCAAAACGATCAAGAGAAGCTGTTGCCGGAACATTTATAGACGATTCAACATTGACTGTTCCAAAGATCTGTTCAAATGCATCTTTGTATTTATCTACAAAATCGATCAATATGCCTTCGGGCTGACAATCTGGACGGAATTTTACATAGCGGTTCAGAAATCTGGAAGGATACCGGTATAGAAAATTGAAGTCACCCGGACTCCGCACCCAGACCGTTCCCGGCTCTATGTGAAAATGATTGATCTCTCCTGCCTGAATATACGAAAAAGCACCGATGATACAGTCGTTTACTGTGCTGAGATCCAAGGTGGCTAGCGGGCCCAGAAAACTTCCGTCTGTGGGGGAGCCGTGAATGTTGGCATAGTGAGTGGACACAGTATTGCTGATGACAAAATTTTCCGGTGTTTCGGGATCGTGGGAATGGTTGTGAACCAGGGTTTTAATTAGAAAGCTGTTTTCGATCCGAATAGCTTCGTCTCTGGCAATGGGAATCTGATATTTGCCGGAATGGAAAATAGTGCCCTTTTTTTTCAGCTCATCTCCACGAATGTCACTCCTGTATAAAATGGAGTTTGTTGTGAAGCATTTGCCAAGGAGATAACTGCCGGCGAGATTGGAATGGCGAAATTGAAAGTCAAGGGGATGTTGTATGGTAACAGCGTAAAAGCCATGGACTTTTACCAGCTGATCAAACGGGACAAGATTTTTTAGAAAAGGTTCTACGTCAAAGTTAAATTCACGCAGGTTGATGTTTACCCGCTGAATGATTCGTTTGTATAGTTTATGGAGTGCTTTCATGGCAGTTCCGGCCCCCTGGCCATGGTGTGGTATACTGCAGAAAAGAGGTCGGTCAGACGTAAAATTCCCGTTATGTCACCATTTCTCGTCACAAGGAGGGAACGCAGATTTTCCTGTACCATCTGGTGAATTGCTGTGGATAAACTTGCCTTATAGTTGATAAATTCTTCTTCCTGCGGGGCGCACATATAATCTTCGACCATAAAATTACCGCCATTTTTACAGAGCTCCTCCAGGGGAATGGTCTGTTGTGAATGGTTGTGATGGAGATGTCTGATAAATTGGTTGCTGAATCCAAAACGGTTCAGATCCTCAGTGCTGTGTGTCCAACGATGTTCGGGGATGAGCGGTCGCAGGGCATCGAGGTGGTTTAATTTTCCAATGACCTTGTCTTGATCGTCCAGAATAAGAATTGCACGATGTTTATACATGGCGTGATTAAATTCTTCCTGAGCCTTCTCCAATGCAAGTACAGCATCCAGCAGGGTACATCCCACCCGCACTGTCGCATATTCTGAAAGAGGAACCATGAGATCTTCCACGCAATAATTTTCCACAGACACACTCCGTATTCTTTTGAACCTGGCGAATCCTCTCTTGTTTTCTCAAAGAAGATAAACTCGTAAAAAGGTTGAAATCTCGATGGCTAAGTAAAAAGCTTCATATGCGAGGCGCACATTTTTTGTTTAATTTCTGCGTACTAAGGTACGTTGAAATTAAACAAAAAATGTAGCAACGAAGCAGATGAAGAGTTTTTACGACGCCATCAAAGAAGAATCCTCAGAAAATACTTATATCTCCCTTGTGGGAATAAATTCATTTTGTCAGGGCTTCCATGATCACGCCAGAGTTTCGTGCAGATTCTTTAAATAGGATACCCAGGTGTCCATTCCCCGTCCGGCAGGAGCTGCGGTTTTAAGGATCTCTAGTCCGGGGTTGAGACGAAGAGCTTCTTTTTCCGCCTCTTCAATGGAAAAATCAAAATAGGGAAGCAGGTCGGTTTTGGTAATCATAAAGAGATCTGCACCGTTAAAGGTAGTTGGATATTTTGCAGGTTTGTCGGATCCTTCCGGCACTGAAACCAGGATGATACGGATATGTTCTCCAAGATCAAAAGTTGCCGGGCAGACAAGATTACCCACGTTTTCGATGAAAATCAGATCAAATTTACCGTCCTCACTTTGATTGGCAAGATCGTGCAGACCCTTATGGACAAGGGGGGCATCCAGATGACATGCACCACCAGTGGTAAGTTGCACCACCGGAACTCCTTTTTTACGGATGCGGTCAGCATCTCGTTCGGTCTCAATATCTCCCTCAATAACCCCGATTTTCAAGGTATTGCCTATTCTATCCAGAGTATGTTCGAGCAAGGTGGTTTTGCCCGATCCGGGGCTTGAGATCATATTGATGGCCACAGCACCCATGGTCTCAATATGGTGGCGGTTCCTGTCTGCCTGTTCCTGGTTTGCTGCAAGTAGACTCTGATGAACATCTATAATTTTATGGTCTGTGTGGCTGTTGATATGACATCCGCATGTGTCGCACATTTGTTATTTCCGCATTTATTGGTTGTAATACTTATTCCATCTCCACCTGAGAAAGAATCAGTTCTGTTCCTTCTGTGTCTGTCAGTTCAAGGCTTGCATCTTTTGTCGTTGCATAATTTTTTTTCAGGGCATCAAAACCAAAGCAGAAGGAGTCAACAACAATTCCTGCCTGTCTGCCGACATCCAGCCGAACAATCAGAACTGTTGTCGCTCCGTGGCTGTCGGCAAGTGTGGTAAGTTGATCAAGGAGCCCCTGAGCCAGGGAAAGTTCATGCATTATTTATACGTTTGGTAACAGTTTTCAAGGGGCAGATCTTTTCATCGGATTCCTGATGTCCCACCTCCCAGATTATGTTCATGGCCACTGCCAGCGTTGGAAAGAGATTGTCAGGGCCGATTTTATCCAACAGGCCTGATCTTTTCATCATTTCCACAATGACAATTTTCAAGCCACTGAAGTAGACTTTGTAACCTGCGGAATGCAGACGATCCACCAGTTGGGTCAGGGCGTGTTCACCGGAGGTGTCCATGTCATTAATGCCGTTGCACTTGAAATGGATAACTTTCAGTTCGGGAAGATTTCGGACTATTTTTAACACCTCATCTTCCAGGTAGCTGATATTTCCGTAAAAGAGCGGGCCGTCAAAGCGGATGACTGCAATGTATTTACACTGGGCGAGGCTGAACAGTCTGGTGTTTCTGTAATGTCCATCGTCACCGAGGGACAGCTCTGCAATGACAGGTCGCATTCTGTTGTAGAAAAACACAGCAGCAGAAAGAAAAACCCCTATCATGATGCCTTTGTCCAGGTGGGGGGCAAAAAAGAGTGTGGCTGTAAATGTGATAATGCTGATAATTCCATCAGCTTTGCTGACCACAAAGGCGTGTTTAATATCACGCACGTTGAGCAGTCCGACCACAGCCATCATAATTATTGCAGCCAGTACAGATTGCGGCAGGTGGTAGAGCAGGGGGGTACAGAACAGCAGGGTGATGATAACAGCAATGCTTGTAAAAACAGAAGACATGCCGCTGACTGCCCCTGCTTGAAAGTTTACGGCAGAACGGGAAAATGACCCGGACACAGGATAGCTTCCACTGAATGATCCGGCAATATTGGCAAGTCCCTGACCAATAAGTTCCTGATTAGGGTCCAGACGGTAACCACTGCGGGCAGCCATATCTTTGGCAATGGAGATTGCTTCCATAAAGCCGAGAATAGATATGATAATTGCGGGCAGGATCATTTTTTGTATAACAGCAAAATCAAAATGGGGCATGGAAATAGACGGCAGCCCGGGCGGAACACCGCCTACCACTTCTCCACCGCCGACAAGGAGAATCTGTTCAGGGATAATCTGTGTGTTGCCGATGCGCATTCGCCAGATTAGTGAGTCGGCACGTTTTACCTCGCCGGCTTTGTCCTTTGTAACATAATAGAGTGACCCGTCTCCTTCCTTTGCAGCGATCAACTGCATTGAACGTAATTGTTTTCGAAGGTCAACAGCATGGTCTTTTTCTTCTGAAAGATACTGATCCAGAACACCGGCCATTAGGTGCAGCTCCAGGACTTTCTTTAATGGAATCTCTTCGTTTGTTATTTCACGGTTATTACTTTTTAACTCCTCCAACCCTATGTTATGAATAGCATGGCAACCTGTGCAGACATTCTCTGACTTTTGCACCATTTGAGGGGATTCAGGAGTGTTGGCAATGGCAGCTCGTACAGAGACTGTTTGGAGAATATGGTCAAGATTGGAGTTAAGTTGCTCAATTTTATCTGTTAAACTTTCCACATGGATGTCACTGGCCTTTACTGTTCTGTTTTGTTCAAAACCGGTGGACCAGGAAAGCAGGGTTGTAACGGCAACGGCAAATAGTACACAGGGAAGCCCCGGGTGTTTCCGCTTGCAACCAGCCATGATTATAATGGCCAGCACGCCCATGAAAAAGGTTGGCCAGTGGGTGAAATTGACGGCTGCCTCAGCCACGCGAAACATGGTCTGGTAATAATGCTCAGCTTTGTCGATATGGATGCCAAAAAATTTGGGTAACTGGCTGGAGGCAATGATCAGGGCCGCTGCATTGATAAAACCGGTGATCACCGGGTGGGAAAGCAGGTTGACAATAACCCCGAGTCGAAGCACGCCCAGTAAAAATTGAAATACGCCAACACAGAAAGCAAGTAAAATTGCGTAGGCAATATAGGCCTCACCTCCGGCAATGGCCAACGGTTCCAGAGTGGCTGCTGTCATCATGGAGACCACAGCCACAGGCCCGGTGGCAAGGCGCCTGCTCGAACCAAACAGAGCTGCCACCATGGGTGGAAGAAAAGAGGCGTAAAGTCCATAATAAGCAGGCAGCCCGGCCAACTGGGCATATGCCATGGATTGCGGTATAAGAACCAGAGCCACAGTGATTCCTGCAATCAGATCCTGTTTCAGGGATTGTGCAGAGTAACCTTTGAACCAGAAAAGAAAGGGAAACATGGTGCGGATGAGAGGTGAGGTCATAAGGTTTTCCAGTTTATAATGTAATGTCTTGTTTGCCTAACGTGGTGTGTTTCACTGGTAATCAGTCGAACCATAGGTGTCAGAATACTTGTTAATGCTCTGTAGAGCAAGGATATGTTTCCCTTTCTTTTTTCTGCAGGACAATGCCGACTCCCTCAAGACAATCCAGCAATATGTCAAGTACTTCATCCACTTTGGCTTCGATTCGAGGAGACAGCCCGATGCCGAGTGACAAATCCTCTGGTACAACAGTTATCATCTCGACCCGTTCCGGCGCCTTGCCGCGTAGTTTGCTCAGTTCAAGGATTTCAAGCAGTCCCACCTGGTGTGGAGACATTCTGGTCTGGATATCACCGGACTTTACATCGTGGTCAGTAAAACGGTGAATGGTGCCGGGTTTATCCTGAAGATCTACAGAATCAAGGATATAGAGAATGTTTGTTTCTTCGATGAATGGTGCAAGCATGATACCTGCTGTACCACCATCAAGAACGTTCAGATTCTCAGGAAGTATATATTTTATGATTAATTGTTCAACACATTGAACTCCAAAACCATCATCGTGCATGAGGAGGTTCCCAATTCCGAGAACACCGATTTTATTTGATTTCATAATTACCATGAACTGCTGCAAAGCTTAGGCAGCGTTACTGAGAACACTGCCTAGGAGCCTGTCCGAGAAAGCCCTTTCGGAGTCTCGTTCCTCGCTACCTGCCCAAACTCATCAGAATTGTCAAAAAATAATGCTCGCAATATCAATCATACGGCTGCGCTTATTTTCTGAAAATTCTTCGATTTTGACCAAAATGCCTATTCTCGGACAAGCTCCTAGGGGAGATTGAGCGGCCTCTTTGAATCTCCTGAAAAGAGGCTTCGCTGTTACAAAGTTATTCTTTTACATAACTTTTACTTTGGAAAACTCCTTACCTTCAGGATTGAGCATATGAACGGCACAGGCCATGCATGGATCAAAAGAATGCACAGTTCGCAGAACTTCAAGTGGTTTCTCCGGATCAGCCAGGGGATTTCCAACAAGACAGCGTTCGTAGTATCCAGGTTCGTCATTGCCCCCGAGAGGACCTGCGAGCCATGTGGAAGGGACAACAGCCTGATAGTTTCGGATTTTACCGTTTTCGATAACAATCCAGTGAGAGAGAGTTCCACGTGGCGCCTCATGGAGTCCCACTCCACGCTGCTCACCTTTTGGAAAATGCACTTCATTACAGGTTGCAAAATCTCCTTTACCGATATTGTTAACAAGTGCATCCCACTGTTCAAACATTGCATCCTGGATAACTGCGGCTCTTATGGATCTGGAGATATGCCGTCCCATTGTGGAAGGAAGAATATCCATGGTCTGCTTCGTGGTGTTTACAGATTGAATTTTTTCAAGCATCCATTCTGTGTGCTTTATTGCTGGTTGATAATGGGCAGCATTCATGGCGAGAACACTGGCCACAGGCCCTACTTGGGCGGGTTCATTTTTAAAGGAGGGTGCTTTTACCCATGAGTATTTATCACCGGTTTGATCATGGTATTCCGGTTCAGTTTCAGAAACATAGGGGTGACGAGTCCAATCTCCCTTGTAAAAGGAGTGTTTGACAGACTCTTTAACGTTGTCCTCGAAGAAGGTATCATGTGATGTTTTAATCGGTCTGAATGTTGAGAGATCGCCTTCTGTGATGTATCCGCCCGGCATGGTAAATGATGTCCCTTTTTCATCAAGTGGCATTTCAGGTACAGAGAGGAATGTTCCATCTCCTTTTCCGTAACTGCACCATTCTGGATAAAGAGCGGCAATGGTGGCAACATCTGTCATATAAACCTGTTGAATAAAGTCATGTACCTCATCCATCAGTGTCTTTATATAGAAGAGACGCTCCATGGTTAGAGTGGCAGGGCTGTCAAGATTAATGGGATTTGCAACACCACCAACGGCGAGATTTTGAATGTGGGGGGTTTTAGAGCCAAGTATGGTTACTACTTTATTGATTTTGCGCTGGTACTCTAATGCCTGGAAGTAATGAACCGCGGCAACCAGATTTACATCTGGATCAAGTTGCATTGCAGGATGCCCCCAATATCCGCTTGAGAAAGGGCCCAGTTGACCCGAGTCAATAAGCTTTTTCAGCTTATCCTGGGTTTGTTTGAATTCCTGAGAGCTGTTATGCTTCCACGGGGACAATTGGCGGGCCAGTGCAGAAGCTTTCTTGGGATCGGCCTTCAGTGCGGCTGATGCGATATCAACCCAGTCAACGGCGGACAAGATGTAGAAATGAATGATATTATCTGCAAGGCAGTGGGCCCCGACGATCATATTACGAATATACTGTGCATTAACAGGTACCTCAAGATCCAATGCATTTTCAACCGCCCTGACCGAAGCCATGGCATGTACGGTGGTACATACTCCGCAGATTCGTTGGGCAATCAACCATGCCTCACGGGGGTCTCTTCCTTTGAGGACGGTTTCAATACCGCGCCACATGGTACCAATGGAGCGGGCTCCGGTAACATGACCGTCTTCCACTTCGCACTCAATACGAAGATGGCCTTCTATACGGGTGATGGGATCTATAACAATTTTTTTAGACATGATACTGGCTCCTTATTTTGTCGATACTGCTGGATCATGGGCACTGAAAACTGGAAAATATTTAACAAAAAGTGTGTATGCAGCTATTTCCATGGCTATCAGGCCGTAGGTAATCATCTGTTCACCAACAGAAGGGAAGTATTTCCAACCAGTTCCCGGATCATAACCAATAATATAAGTGTTGAAACGAAAGAGTGAGCCACCAACAAGAATTGCAATAGCGGCAATAAACAATAATCTAGGGGTAAGATTATTCCGTAAAAAGGTGAGAATAACGAATCCAATTATAAGCAGGAAATTTTCGATGAGAAACATATTACCCAGAAAACTACCCGAGAAGGCATGTCCCATTTCACCTCTCATGAAGACATTCTGGAGCCTGATTACCAGGAAAAAACCAAGTACCCAGGACATGATACGGGAAATTTTTGCGAGCATTTCTGTCTCGTTTCCAAGACCATATACCCTTGATGCAATAGTTGCTTCGAATACAACCATGGCAAAACCCATGATTACGGCTGTGAAAAGAAAAAGCAACGGAAGGGTGCTGCTGTGCCAGAGAGGATCCAGTTTAAAACCGGCCATCAACATCATAGTCCCCAGGGATGACTGATGCATTGTTGGTAGTAAAACTCCGAGCCCTATCAGGGCAAAAATAATTTTGTCCAGAAATTTACGGTATTTTTCCAGTTTCCATTTTTCGGTGAAAGTCGGAGCGAACTCCAGCCAAAGTACAAGAATATAGGTACCTATACACATGGCCACCTCAAACATGACTGAATGAAAGTTCATCTGCCAGGGAAGGTAGAGATTATAGGCGTGGAAGTAGCGACCGATGTCTAGGAAAACAGAGACACCTGCAAGGGTGTAACCAAACATCGAGGCAAGTAGTGCAGGTCTCACCAAGGGGTGATACTCTCCCTTATTAATAACATAAACCAGTAATGCCATTACATAACCACCACATGCAAAGGCAGTTCCAACAACAACATCGTAGGCAATCCAGATGCCCCAGGGGTACCCGTCATTGAGATTGGCAACCGACCCTATACCAAAAATAAATCTTTTGGCTGTGAAATAGAGAGCTATTCCCGAGATTATTAAACAGATTGAAAAAGTGAGGGTGAAAACTCTGCCACCCAATGGTCTAGCTTCACTCATGGCATGCCTCCTTTTTGTCATGTTTCTTCTCTATGGATTTTTCATCCTCCTGCTGTTTATTTTTTTTAACCATGAACACGAGTCCGGCAAGAACCACCAGTGGATATACCATACCCTTATAAATCGCATACTGGATACCGCTTGACATGGATACAAAAGATTCCTTAGGGTAAGCAGGTAGGCCAAATTTATCAAAACCAACGGCAGACATATACATAACTTGTGTTCCACCTAGTTCTTCTTTTCCGTATACATGGGGGACATACTCAGGGGCTGTGTATTTGTGTGTTGTGTCGGAATCGATGGATGTTACAGGGAAATCATACATTTCCCCAGGAACCATCTGTTGGCGTCTTCTGGTTTCTACAATGAGATCTGAGACCCTGCCAAAAAGTGAGGCTCCTGTCGGGCACACAGAACAACATGCTGGATACTTCCCTTCAGCGATGAGGTGGTCACATAACTGGCATTTGACTATTTCTGGATAAACACGATTAAAATCAAATTTTGGAATATTGTAAGGACAGGCAACTTGACAGTAACGGCAACCAATGCAGTTATTTTTGTTATAGCTAACAATTCCTGTGTTCTTATCTTTTGTCAAAGCGGAAACCGGACATGCCGTAACGCAGGATGGGTCAATACAATGAAGGCATTGCCTTTTGATAAATGCATGACCATTGATTTCAGCATCTTTTGTTTCGCCTGTGCCATTGGTGAATTTTTTTATCACATTGAGAGTGTTGGGGGATAAGTCAATCGGCTGATCCCAAATATCTTGACCATCTGTAAAATCAGGCGGCATATTGTTTGCCTTTTTACAAGCAGTCATACAGGCATTACACCCCACACATAATGTCGAATCATATAGAATTCCCAGAGCTTCAGGCGGTAAAGCCTGGACTGTTCTTGCCTGTGCGTCCTGTCTATCAAGCGCAAGCAGGGCCATACTTCCGGCAGCACCTTTGAGGAAATCACGCCTCTTTATTTTCATTTTTGCCCTCCTTCCCACCGAGTTTAGTCGTAAACACGATTCCGGCGCCCATTGCAGCACCAGCTGCACCAGCCATAAGAGCAGCGGAACCTGCAGAAACACCTTTTCCACGTTCTACTGAAATTGGGGCATGACCGGCAGCAGGTGTGGTATGCATTACGGGACTCGTTGTGAACTGAGGAACGTTAAAGCCAACGCCTTTTTCTGCACAACCAAAACAGGGGTGGCCAGTACCAACGGGCCAGCAGCCTGATCCGGCATTGCCAAATTGACTTGTAGAACAGTTGGCATGGGTAACTGGCCCTTTACAGCCGAGATAATAGAGACAGTATCCCTGGCGATGTCCTTCATCACCAAACTTTCTGGCAAAGCGGCCATTATCAAAATGAGGTCTGCGCTCACAGTGTTCATGTATCAGACGTCCATAGGCAAACTTTGGTCGGTTTTCATCGTCAAGTGCAGGCATCTTTTTAAAAGTAAGGTAATGGATAATGGTGGAAAGAAGATTGTAAGGATTTGGCGGGCATCCAGGTATGGAGACAACCTTCTTGTCAGTTAGTACCTCATTCACCCCCACACACCCGGTGGGATTAGGGTCCATGGCAGCGACTCCACCCCAGGTAGCGCAGGAACCTATGGCAATAACAGCTCCAGCCTGTTCTCCAATTTCCTTGAGGGTGTCCACAAAGTTATGTCCTGCAATGCGACAGAAGGTTCCATTGTTTGCCAGAGGTACTGCCCCTTCAACCACCAGAATAAACTTACCCGCATTCTCAGAAACAGATTTATGCAGGGCTTCTTCAGCCTGATGCCCTGCACCGGCAGAGAGCGTCTCGTGAAAATCCATTGAAATCATATCGAAAAGCAATTTTTCAATGGATGGATGTTCTGCACGAAGGAGGGACATACTGCAGCCGGTACACTCGGAACCGTGAAGCCAGATGACAGGAGGGCGTGTGGGACTGGAAATTGCGTTGGCAATTTCAGGAGCAACTGTTGTAGATAAAGCCATTGTTGCTGCAAGTGTTGAGCAGAGCTTCATGAAATCTCGGCGTGAGACACCACCCAGTCTATCCTGGACATTTTTAAAATCTTTTTGCTTCATACTGCCTCCTTTAATGAACCTGCGGTCTTCCCCATGGCCCGGCAGGAATTTTAAATTACCCCCTCCTGCCGGGCCCTTACAGCCAGTTTCTTTGCATATAAGACACTGTGCTCTAGAAGGTGACCTTTTTATTTTTCACATAATTTGTCCAGATTTTTGGAATTGCTAAGACATTTAATAATTGTTTTCTTTTCGCTATCAGTTATTGAAGCGTTAAGTCTGATCATTTGATTGACGGTGGTTTCCCAATATTGTTTACTTTTATCCACCTGTTTACAGCTCTTTTTTATGGAATGACAACTGCTGCACTTTTTTTCAACAATCTGGCGACATTTTTTTCCTGTGGAACATCCCCCCAAAATCAACAGGGTCATGGCTACAAGGATGCTGTTGCGGTAAATCATCGGTTCTTTCCTCTTGTGTTGCGTGCTCTCTTTGGTATTTTTCGGAATACTTGAGTGTCTCACTCCATAATTCCATCAAGGCACTTACCAGGAGCCTGTCCGAGAATGCCCTTTTGCCCAAACTCTTCAGAATTGTTAAAAAATAATGCTCGCAATATCAAACATATGGCTGTGCTTATTTTTTTTCAAAAATTCTTCGATTTTGAACAAAATGTCTATTCTCGGACAAGCTCCTAGCACTGCCTGTTACCCACAAATATTTACACAACGTAAATTCAATAAGTTAGAACTGCGTATAAATATCACTTTTGCGAGATGTTCAATTTTCAGATATCGTAAAAACAGTTAGTT
>CAMZLK010000218.1 GCA_947311475.1 uncultured Desulfocapsa sp. | reverse complement strand
GTGCAGGATAACCCGCGACGAGGTCGTCAATATAATCAAACCTTTTGTTCGTGTCAACTATAAAATTGACTCGCCTTGTCGATTGTTGGGGGAAAGCTTACTTCATGCTCTCCCTCACTCAGCGACCGCGGCAAACTACCCGATTGATGATGGGCTGTCAATGGAAAAAGTGACACTTTTTATAATTCTCGTCGTTTTCTTTTTCTGCTTTTCTCAATATATTGAATTATATTTGCTTTTCATGTAGTTAAGACGTAGCATTGAATAATCTGAAATTATAAATTAACGCTAATTTAGCTAAGAATTCACCTTTTGGTCCAACATGAGTGAACAAAATAATTTACTTCGTAGTTTACCCAAGATTGATGTCGTACTCGATAAACTTGAAAAAAGTCTCTACGAGCGCCTTCCCCTTACTATCATTAAATCGGCTATACGAGATACAATTGCAATATTTCGTCAAGGGATTCTGGCTGGTGTAATCTCTGAATTACCCGGTAGCCCAGATGAATGGGATTCTATTTTTGTAAAAGCCATTGAAAAGAAAAACAGTCCAAATCTTAGAAGAGTTCTTAATGGTACCGGTGTTGTCATACATACCAATCTCGGGCGCTCTCTTTTGGGGCAAAATTCCATTGATGCCTTGCAGACCGCTGGCGCACACTACACGAATCTTGAATTCGATATCACCACCGGTAAGAGGGGAAGCAGATATAGTCTTGTTGAGGAAATCATCTGTGATCTTACAGGCGCTGAAGCTGCAATTGTTGTAAATAACAATGCTGCAGCAGTCCTTCTTGCATTGAATACATTGTCCTTTCAAAGAGAAACAATCGTTTCCCGTGGTCAGCTTGTTGAGATTGGAGGTTCTTTTCGTATTCCTGATGTGATGGAAAGAAGTGGCGCTACAATGATTGAGGTCGGGGCAACAAACCGAACGCACCTCTTTGATTACGAAAAGGTAATTGAGGAAACGACAGCGCTGTTATTAAAAGTACACACATCAAATTTTCGTGTCATAGGTTTTACTTCTGAAGTATCTGCTGCAGAACTTGTAACACTTGGGAAAAAACATAACGTTCCTGTCATGGAAGATCTTGGCAGCGGTTCCTTGATTGATCTCTCTTCATGGGGGCTTCCGAAGGAACCAACTGTTCAGGAAATAGTGAAGGCTGGTGTTGATGTTGTAACATTTAGTGGAGATAAGCTTCTTGGTGGGCCACAAGCCGGAATAATAGTAGGGACAAAAGATATCATAGCACGCATTAAAAGTAATCCAATGAATCGTGCTCTTCGAATTGACAAGTTTACATTAGCATCCCTGGAAACTGTATTACGGGAATACTATGACACTAAGCAGGCACTAAAATCTGTCCCAACCCTTTACATGCTGACATGTGAACCAGAGAGCATCAAAAAGAAGGGGCAGAGAATAATTAGACGTCTTGGTGGTGCAACCAAGCTTAAAAACCACATTCAATTGCAGCCAACAGTCTCAAGAGTTGGCGGAGGTGCAATGCCTGAACATGGCCTTGATAGCTGGGCATTAGCTTTGCAACCTGGAGATATTGGAGCAAGTGGACTTGAAAGGTGGTTTCGATCCCTTTCTGTTCCATTAATTTTGCGCATTGAAGATGACAAAATGATTGTGGATCTGAGAACCATTCTGGAGGAAGATATCCCCTTGTTGCTTGGTATCTTAAAAAGTTATTTGCAAAAAGGGCAGAGTCACTGATGTTTAGTTATTTTCAACATGATATATGTAAGGGACTTGAGCGACAGGACTTTTTCCGGTTTGCAAAAGAGTTTAGAAAAGTAATTTTCGAAAATATTCCTACAATACAAAGAATAACTTTCCTTGATCCACCAGAGTTACAACCAGCCATAGCCCCTGAAGAAGATAGATGTGGGATGGAACTGCAACTGGGGATGAAGAAAGCCGTTGAAGAGAGGACTTTCGTAATAGTTGCCGATACACTGTTGTTACCGTTTGAAATCGGTAATGGAGCAGTTATTGCCCAGGTTGAAGGGCTGGATTCGTATTTACTTAGAAAGGTTGGAAACGATTGGCTTGATGGGCTTGGCATTCTCCTTTTTCGTGAATTCCTTCTTGTGAAACGCTCTTGTATTGACTCTCTTACCGGCTTATTAAGTAGTTTGCATCTGGAAGAATGTATTGACGGTCTTGCTGAAAGCAGTCAGGGGATAATAGTGCTTATTTCATTATATCCCAAAGGTACAAGTTCATTTCAGGCCAAAAAGTATCAGCATCACAATATTGCACTGTTGAAAACTTTTATTGATAATCAGTATCCGCTCTATTATCTGGGACAGTCCTGTTTTGGACTGTTATGTGAAAATTGTGGTGCTGACTTTACAACAGAATTTGCTCCGGCACTTGTGAATTATTTTAAAAGAGAACGTTGTGCCCGGGTGCATGTTGCTGTTGTTCCCTTCGAGAATCATAGCACGGATAGTCCCACATCTGGATTGGCACTTTCTGAAAAGCTGATGGAAAAGGCCTGGAGCGCTTTACATGTTGCCAGTAAAAGAGGGCCTTTTGCATTTTGCAACTACAGTTCAATTGAGAATGCTGCGGATCATCCTCTGGCGGCTCCAGCTGTCTCTTTTATGCGCTGGTTTCGAAATGTATCAAGGAAGTTTGATAGCTTCGGGCTCCTTCAGTTTAATTCCGGAAAAAAAGCAATACGTGATAATATAAAAAAGGTTGTCGGTGAAGACGCTCTCGTCAAAGCTGATAACGCTACATGTTATCTGCTGTTACCTGAAAAAAGTGCTAAAGAGTGTCTGAAAGCAGGAAAAAAAATCCTTCAACATCTTGGAAAAAAAGATACAATTGAATTAGCAGTCAATTGTGGTATCAGTTCTTTTCCTTTTTCTATTTTTAAAAAGTCGGAATTGCCCCTTCTCTGTCGTAAGGCTCTCTGTCATGCAGCATTCTTTGAACCTGGTTCGTTGGTTATTTGTGATGCTGTAAGTTTTAATATTAGTGGCGATATATATTTTGCTGATGGTGACCTTGTTCTTGCTGTAAAGGAATATCAACGTGGGCTACTGTTTGATTCAATGAACGGGAACCTGTTAAACAGCCTCGGTGTTTGCTATGCACAAATGAATCGGCATAAGATGGCTGTGGATTGTTTTCAAAGGGCCTGCAAGAGCAAGAACGATCGGTTCATGGCATTGTATAATCTTGGTCTTGAGCAGCAGATTAATAATGAGAATGAACAGGCTATTCAATCTTTTAATGATGCGTTTGCTCTTCCTGAAAAAGAGGGGGAAGAAAAGGCGCGTCTGGATATGAGTTTCCAACTTGCAGTACTTTTTATTCACGAGGGGCAATATGAACAGGCACTTGATCGTCTTTTGTCCTGGGATACTGCGCAAAGTAAAATTGGAAATAGTAAAAAGGGGCTTCGATATCTGGGTGAGGCATGTTATGGAGTTGGCAAATCCCGTGATGCAATGAAATATTTACAGCAAGCCACGCGCTATGATGAATATGACGCTGAAGTTTTGGGGCTTTTAGGTGAAATTTATCTGGCTGAAAATGAAGGTGATGATATTGCTCTTCGCTTCAGCGAAAAGGCCGTGGAATTAAATCCCGATTCTCGTGTATTAAAAGTCCGATTGGCCAGTGCTCAGATTCAATGTGGAGATTTTAATTCTGCCCTGAAAACTTTACAGCCATGTTTGCGAAATAAAAAGACAAGGCCTGCAGCACTTGTGCAAAGGGGACTTCTTGCACAGGGACAGGGAAGAATTAAAGAGGCTGAAAAGTGGTTTCTGAAGGCAACGATCTGTCCCGGGAGCAATCCCGAGACAGTGCTTGCAGCACGAAATTATCTGAATAATTTGACTAATTAAACGAGGAAGTAATGGAAGAGAGATGGCGCAAGAGCCGAGAATCAAAATATTGTCTGGATAATGGTGTGGTTGGTGATTCCTGGCGCATGTTCCGCATAATGGGAGAATTCGTTGAAGGCTTTGACAATATGTCGGCCATCAATGTCCCTTGTGTAACTATTTATGGTTCTGCCAGAACTCCCGTTGACCATCCCTGGTATGAGATGACAGTAAATATTGCTTCAGCACTCGCTGAAGAAGGATATGGCATAATCACTGGTGGTGGCCCCGGAATAATGGAGGCTGCAAACAAAGGCGCTTCAGAGGGAGGTGGTCTCTCTGTTGGTTTGAATATTTCTCTCCCACATGAGCAGGCGCCAAACCCATATGCTAATATGTCCATAGAATTTAAATACTTTTTTGTTCGAAAAGTTATGTTTATGAAGTATTCCATGGCTTTTATCTGTATGCCAGGAGGATTTGGGTCAATGGATGAACTGTTTGAATCCCTAACCCTGATTCAGACCCAGCGGATTAAGCCTTTCCCCATTCTTCTTGTTGGGAGTGCGTTCTGGGGAGGTTTGATTGATTGGATTAAAGAGCAGTTTCTTGCCAATGGTACCATTGGTGAAGATGATCTTGATCTCATTTATGTCCTCGACGATCCAGAAGAAGTTGTTGATTTAATAAAGACTAGAGTAGTGCTGTAAACAATATTTCCATTCACAGAATTTTAAAGGAGTAAGGCTATGGCTCAGATTGATGCGTTTTTTAAATTAATGAATGACGAGGGTGCCTCAGATTTACATATGGTGGCAGATCAGCAGCCCATTCTTCGAATTCGTGGTGATATGGAACGGGTTAAGTTCAAGAAGATGGAGAATGAAGAGCTAAAAGCCATGCTCTACGAAATTTGCCCGGAAGATAAAATCAAGGTTTTTGAAGAATTGGGTGATGTGGATTTTGGTTATGAAATTCCAGGCCTTGCTCGCTATCGTTGTAATTTTTTTCGCCAGAAGTATGGTATAGGCGCAGTTTTTCGTGAAATTCCAAGTGAAATTCTTACCTGTGAACAATTGGGGCTTCCAAAGGTTATTTCCCGTCTTGCCTACCTTCCCAAAGGGCTGGTACTGGTTACCGGGCCAACAGGATCTGGTAAATCAACAACACTTGCTGCCATTGTTGATGAGATTAACAGGAACAGAAAGGATCATATCCTGACCATTGAAGACCCCATAGAATTTGTTCATACCAGTCAGAAATGTATCGTGAATCATCGTGAAGTGGGGCAGCACACCAAAAGCTTCTCTGCTGCTCTTCGTGGAGCCTTACGTGAGGATCCTGATGTGATTATGATTGGTGAGATGCGTGATCTGGAAACCATTTCCCTTGCAATGGAAGCTGCCATGACTGGGCACCTGGTCTTTGGAACGTTACATACCATTAACGCCATGAAAACTGTTGATCGTGTGGTGGAAATTTTCCCAGGCGACCAGCAGGGCCAGGTTCGATCCACTCTCTCTGACGCCTTAAAGGCCGTTGTTTCACAGACTCTTTTTAAACGGGTTGATATAAAAGGGCGTTGTGCTGCGCTTGAGGTGTTGATTGCAACTCCTGCGGTACGAAATCTTATAAGAGAAGGCAAAACATATCAGATCGCTTCCGTGATGCAAACCGGGAAAAAATACGGTATGCGGACACTTGATGATAGTATTATGGAATATTTGGATAAACGTCAAATCAGTGCTGATGATGCATATTCCAATGCCGTTGAAAAATCAAAATTCTTAAAATATTTACGGAAACCGCCTTCTGATTTTACTGAGGTATAAAAAATCATACCCCTATTGAACAGTTACTATGGAATAACAAGTAATATCCCCTAACGCAGGTAAACCGCAAGTAAGTGCCTCGAAGGTCTCTCTTTGTTCGCTATCTGTTGCTATTCATAATGGTCTGATATTATGACAAACTAGTAAAAAGGTTAAAATCTCGATGGCTAAGTAAAAAGCTTCATATACGAGGCGCACATTTTTTGTTTAATTTCGGAGTACTTAGGTACGTTGAAATTAAAAAAAAAATGTAGTAACGAAGTAGATGAAGAGTTTTTACGACGCCATTATTATTTACTCTCACATATTCTTGTTTTTTATTGCAGGAATTATGGAGTAAGGCACTAATGCTATAAGTAGAG
>CAMZLK010000217.1 GCA_947311475.1 uncultured Desulfocapsa sp. | reverse complement strand
GGCTTTATCAATATTACTGAAGTCAGTAAAATCAGCGTATCCTTTGGTTGCCTGTACAGCTGTAATTGCAGCGGTCAGAGTAGTTTTACCATGATCAATGTGACCCACAGTACCTACATTGACATGCGGTTTAGTCCTTTCGAATTTTTCTTTTGACATAGTCGTAGTCTCCTCTGGCCGTTAGGTTGAAATTAAATCTTTGCATTATGGAGCCCATAAACGGAATTGAACCGTTGACCTCATCCTTACCAAGGATGCGCTCTACCATCTGAGCTATATGGGCCTGATACAATAAACAAAAAAGCAGATATTGTATGGAGCGGGAAACGAGACTCGAACTCGCAACCCTCAGCTTGGAAGGCTGATGCTCTACCAATTGAGCTATTCCCGCAATAATATCTGCTCTGTCTGATTTAAGTATAAGGTGGTGGAGGGGGGAGGATTCGAACCTCCGAAGTCTCTGACGACAGATTTACAGTCTGTTCCCTTTGGCCACTCGGGAACCCCTCCACTATTTTTTAGTACCTCAAAAAGCTCTTTTCGCTTGTCGCGATGAAAATTTAAAGAGGTACTGTTGCCGACTATTTAATAGTTACCGGCGGATACTTCTTACCTATATACTCAAACAGTATAATATATTGGATATAAACCAAATACCTTGTGCAACTGGAGCTGGCGATGGGACTTGAACCCGCAACATCCTGATTACAAATCAGGTGCTCTGCCAATTGAGCTACGCCAGCGTACAAGCTGAAAGATTATACCCAAAACAATTTTTTATTACAATCTTTTTTTTGATATTGAATGAAAAAAATCTCTGTCCATTCCTACAACATTCAAATTTAATCAGTAGACGACTACTCACCACCCTAAAACGACATTGAATAAACACGCGATTCCACGGTCAGGGTCAAAACTTGGCATAAGACAATGAGAAAGCACCCATCCCAGGGGTTTGTTCGAGAATGGGCATTTCCTTTAAAATCGTTCAATGTAAAAAATAACCATAGCAAAATGTGAGGTACCCCAAGCATTTTAAACTCGTAAAAAGATCGAAAATTGGATTGACTTGTACAAAACTTCATTTCCGAGGCACTGAAATTTATGATCTTTTCAGCGGACTAAGGGTATGTTGAAAAGAATATAAATGTGCAGTAACTAAGGAGATGAAGAGTTCTTAACAATCTATAAGATTGTTTGAGCGAAAAAATAATTTCGGACAGCCTCCTGACAAATGATTCCCAAAAAAAAGGCTGTGTCCTAAGACACAGCCCAAAAACTTTCCATCAGCTACTAGCTATTCGTTAATAGGATCTTTGACAAAAGAACTGTCTCTGAATCTCTCGAAAGTCATCGCGGTAGTACGATAGATTAGATGTGCAAACTTTGTGTAAGGCATGTACATGAACAACATCATTACAGTTACAAGATGTATGTAATAAATAATATAACCGGGTGCTACAAGCCCTGCCCAACGAAAAAGTTCAGCGAGAAGCCCCGTCACACCCACAGCCATAATTTCCCAGATGAGAAACCAATCATAAAAAGTGGGGGTAATGTTATCTTCTGCCTCAGAAGTTGCCCGGTTCATCCAAAGGATTCCGCAACCAACAATCATTGCAACAGCAGATACGTTTGCAAGAACCTTGACCGGGTTCCATACTGACATTGGACCATGAAGACTTGGAATAAATAACCCCAGGACATCATTTGCAATTGCAGACCAGGCAGTAACAATAAAGAGTCCGCCAAAAGCCCACATTAATGGTTTATGCCCAACTTCGCGATTGCGGTTTGTTCCACACTCTTTGAATCGGTCATGCTTAACAATTTCCTGAACAGATGGCCATACAAAGTCTTGAGCCAGTTGCTTAAGAGATGGTTTGAAATCCGGGTTGACACCTTCTCTTTCGCACATCTGTTTCCACATGGTTGTTATTCCTTTATAGGAAGCAACGACTGCAAGACCAAATGCAGAAAGCATAATGACATCAATAAAAAAGACATTTTTCCCAAGCCAATGGAAATCCCAGTGACCAAAAAAGTGCTGGTATCCATGTTTGGCAAATTCTTCACTTCCCGGCATAGCCATGCCACCAGAAATTAACCAGAGAAAAAATATGATACCTGCTGGTATTGCTATCAGCATAGGTAAGCCTTTCGCTGATGAAGCAAGTTTGGCAAGACCGGTAGGCCAGCCAAGTGCTGTATACGCATAGGCACGAATAGCACCCATAACATCACCTGGTTTTGCCCCACGAGGGCAATATGCGGTACAATCTCCACACTGATGGCAAAGGTATACATTAGGATCAGCAAGAAGCTTATCTTTCATCCCCCACCCTGACCAGATCATTTCCTGGCGTGGAAAGGGATTTTCCTCTGTGGAGAGAGGGCAAACTACAGAACAGGTGGCACACTGGTAACACTTTTTCATCGTGTCGCCACCAGCTGTTTTCAAATATCTGATAAAATCTAAATCCGGTTGAACTTCCATGGTTCTACTCCTCCTGTTCTATACTAAAGTCGTATAACAATATTTCAAAAAAATAGTCTTGAATAAAAAAAATCATGGTACTGGTGTTAGCCATTTTTTGCAATAGGCTAACACCAGGCCCCAACAAAAGACAGAACTAGAAGCCCTTGAATGGGTTAGCGCCAAGTTCAACAATCTCGTCAACAAAATCATTAACCATTTCAGCAACCTTATCATAGTCTGTAATAGCCACAGACTCAGATCTTACACGCTCTGGCTCAAGACCGAGGGTTGAGAGAGTATCACCAATATTAGCCATACGGGTATTTGCAATCTCAGATCCTTTAACAAAGTGACACTGATAGTCATCGCCATATTTACAACCAAGAAGCAATGCACCGTCAAGGCCTGCAGAAAGCGCATCGCGAATCCACGCCATATTCACAGAACCAAGACAACGAACTGGAATAAAGCGGATCATGTGGTTGAGTTTATGCTTTCGCATTCCTGCCATATCGAGTGCTGGATATGCATCATTTTCGCAGGCAAATACAAGAATTCGAAGTTTGTCATCATCATCTTCAGGGACTTCAATGGCTTTCACCATGGATCCGATGAGATCAATGTTATAGTCTTTGAATCCAATGATACGCTCTGGACAAGCGCCCATACAAGTACCACAACGACGACAACGAGACGGATTGGGAAGAGGAGTTCCCTTCTCATCATCATCCAGTGCGCCAAATGGACATTCCTCAGTACAACGCTTACACTGAGTACATCTCTGCATGAAAAATTCAGGATAGGTTTTATCACCTGAACGTGGATGAACGGAAACACCACGGTCAGCAGACTCAATGGCCTGAATGGCTTTCAACGCTGCACCAGTTGCATCATCAATTGTTTCCTGCATATTCATTGCTTTTCTTACACCACCACAGGCATAAATACCTGTACGGCGGGTTTCGTAAGGAAAACAGATAAAATGGGAATCAGCATAGCCATCAAAAAGATCGAGATCCAAAAATGCTGGTCCCTGGCGATAGGCAAGATTAATTGTATTTTCGTCTTTGGTTGTTGGCACCATACCAGCTGCCAGTACGACCAGATCTACTTCAAGATCAAGATCTTCGCCAAGAAGTGTGTCTTTTGCATGAACAATTCCACCCTCAACACCAGTTACGGTTGCTTTGGTCATGAAAATTCCGTCATCCTGCTGAACACCCTTATAAAAAAGTTCCATGTTACCAGGGGTACGCATGTGCTGATAGAGGATGTATGCCTGAGCATCTTCATTGTTCTCACGAACATATTTGGCCTGCTTCAATGCAACCATGGAAGTTACTGAGTTTGCATATGGAAAATCCTGATCATTCTCTTCCGAACCAGGGCTCATTACAAAAGCAACTTTATTCAGACCATCAAGCTTTCCGTCCTTGGCCATTGCTTCAAACTCTGCGTTGGTAACAACCTTATCATTAGTACCATATCCAAGATGCTCATATTCTGAGACATCTGCAGGGATCCAACCGGTGGCAAGAACTACTGCACCGAAAGGATCAGCTGCTTCGTTTGCTGTTCCATAAGGATTGAGTCCGGCATTTGGATCTTCCATCTCACCTTTATCAATGAGATCCTGCTCGTCCACTCCAACTTTTGCAGGAGCATCCCACTCAGAGGTTGTTCCGGCAGCCTTTAAGGTGACTTTAAAATCACCAGGAGAGCCTCCAATACGTGCAACTTCTGTGGATATTTTAACAGTGATATTTGCATCAGCTTCAACTTCTGCAATCATTGTCGCTATGGAGTTTTCCTCAAGCTCGGCGTAAGGGTAGGAAGTGGGGAATTGCTTTGCCCAGCCATTGGCCTTACCACCAAGCACATCTGATTTTTCGATGATTGTTACTTTTGAACCGGCCTTTGAGGCTTCGAGTGCGGCTGTAATTCCAGCAATACCACCACCCATAACAAGGATGTCCTTATTCATGGACTCCATTTCATAGGCTTCTGGCATTTCAGTTTTATCGGCACGGGTACATGACATACGAACATAGTCAGAGGCAGTTTCCTGTAACCATTCTTTGTGAGAATCTTCCTGTCCCTCTTCAGCATCACCTGCAACCCAGATAACCTGTTCACGAAGATTTCCACGAACTGTGATTGTATCATCACCCATATCGAACTCACTCTGCATTACGCGAGGAGAACATGCGTTGATATTAAAGGTGTTAATACCTTCAGTTTTCTTCTCATTCTCAAGAAATGCACGTCCCTCAGGTCCGCAAAGACAAGCATGGGTTTTACATTCCTGAGCCATTTCACCAGTTACAACGCCAGAGAGTTCTTCAATATCGAGGGCTTCTCCGATGCCACAACCTGTACATATATAGGTACAAATTTTCTTATCCATTGATTATGACCTCCTGGAAACCTGAATTGCTTTCAAGGCAGCAGCGGTGGCTGACTGATTGCTGGTAACAACATCTGCAGCTCTGCATGCACAGCCTGCGGACAATACGCCGGTCTCGGGATTTGAATTAACAAAACCACTGGGATCCGTATCGAGTGTAACAGGAGTACCTTCAGCACTGAGTGTAGGCTGCATACCGGTAGCAAGAACTGCTAAGTCAACTGTCTGTTTGATTTTTTCACCGGTAACTGCATTTTCAGCAACAACAGTAACGGAACCATCAGACTCTGGGATGATCTCGGCAACTTTCCCCTTAATGAAAGTAGAATTCTCATCTTTCATTAATTTCTCACGGAATTTTTCATACTTTCCGGGAGTACGAAGGTCAATATAAAATACGTAAATTTTAGCATCAGGGTAACGCTCTCTGATGTAAGTCATCTGTTTGAATGTTGCCATACAACAGATATATGAACAGAATTCAAGATGATTTTCATCACGGGAGCCAGCACACTGAACAAATGCGAATGATTCTGGTTCTTTATTGTCACCGGGGCGAAGAATCTTACCATCTGTTGGTCCGCCGGGAGCAGCCATACGTTCAATCATCATATTTGTAACAATGGAATCAGACTCATTAAACTTCAAGTTGTCCATTTTGGTAGGATCGTAAGGAGTCCAACCGGTAGCCCAGATAATTGAAGCAACATTGATAGTCTTGGAGTCAGTTACCATATCAAGATCAACTGCACCATATTTACAAGATGCCTTAACAGCAGCAGCGCCATCAGCAGAAAGTGCTTCTTTATTAATCACATAACGACGGGGAAAAGCCATCTCATGAGGAAGATAGGCGGCCTTGGACTTATTCATTCCAAAGTTAAATTCGTTATCTATTTCGTCTGGACAGGCTTCAGCACAGTCGCCACAGGCAGTACAGTTACTGTTCACGTAGCGAGGTGCTGTCTCAAGTGTAACCTCATAATTACCGGGCCCACCAGAAACTGCAGTAACGCTTGTCATGGTATAGGTACGAATACGACGATTGTCCTTTACACGTTTAAAGTTAATTTCCAACCCACAGCTTGGGGGACAAAGCTTGGGGAAATACTGGTTCAGCTGTGCTACGCGGCCACCGAAATAAGCATTCTTTTCGACCAGAAACACATCATTGCCGACTTCAGCGGCTTCAAGGGCTGCAGTGAGCCCGCTGATACCACCGCCTACGACCAAAATCGCACCAGAAGTGCCTTGCTCGTCAGTCATACCAACCTCCATTAGTACTCTTAATATTTACCTTCGAAAACAAACATCCTGTCGGCCAAATATAACCTTCATGACGCCTACTTCAATTTTCAACAACCAAATTCAAGACTCAAAGGCTCTTTTTTTTACTTTGTAACTCACCAGAATAAAGGGAAATTTAATCTCCTTCTCTCTGGTCAATCACAAGCTCTATATAGTAAAAATCTCCAAGAGCCCGAAGACCCCTGGAGATTTTTATTCATGCGTATGTCCTACAACCGAGGCTTACAGCCAGGGGTCGGTCTCTACGATGTTGATACACTCAACTTTCTCACAGAGCCACTCTTGTGTCTCTGGGTTGAAGGTAGAGTTAACAAAACACTTCCAGTTATCGTCATCAACGTTAGGGAAGTCAGATCTGTAGTAGAATCCTGGGTAGCGGGATTCTTCACGGAACTGGATGTGACGAATGTGCATCTCTACACACCAGATACGATGATAGTTCTCCCAAGCGCGCATGAGTTCATGCAGATCACCGGCAGCCATCTTCGCAGCATCTTCACGAAGAAGCTGAAGAAGATCCATACAAATTCCAAGAAGCTTACCAGAAGTCATGTAGTATGTCGCAACACCACCACCATACTCATCGGTAGCTTTCATGAGACGCATCATGATACCTGCAGGCTTGCAGTAGTTAGGATTGACATTTTCAGCAGTAGATGCACCAACAAACTCATGGTAACGTTTAACTGGAGCGTAAATCTCATCAGCAAGTTCTTGAGCGCTTTGCTTTAACTCAGGTTTAAAATCTGCATTGTCACGGCAAAATTTAACCATCTGCTTGGCAACAATACGACCTTCAGCATGTGCACCAGAGGAGAACTTATGACCGGAAGCACCAACACCATCACCAGCGGTGAAGAGTCCGTCAACAGTTGTCATACGATTGTATCCCCATTTGTACTGATGGGCACGAGTACCATCAACACTAGGAACCCAGTCTTCCTCAGGACCAGAAGTCCAAATACCACAACAACCGGAATGGGAACCAAGAAGGTAAGGTTCGGTTGGCATAATCTCAGAACCGACTTTCTCAGGCTCAATGTTCGCACCAGCCCAGAGGCCAGCCTGTCCAACAGACATATCAAGGAAATCTTCCCACGCTTCAGACTCAAGGTGTTTCCAGAATTTCTTAATAGATTTCTCATCCATTCCAGCATCACGACGTTCATCGAGGAAAGCATTCAGCGCAACATCAGTTGCCATGTAGATTGGTCCACGTCCTGCTTTGAACTCGTTAACCATAAGATGGTTACGAAGACAGGTAGGAGTTACAGCAGAAGCGCCATAAGGCATAAACTTCTGAAGCTCTTCCTTTGCAGCATCACCCATGGCATAGAACTCACCAAGACCGTTAGCTACTTTAGCTTTGAAAAGAAGGAACCACGCACCAACAGGACCGTATCCATCTTTAAAACGAGCAGGGGTGAAACGATTTTCCATCATAGTCATGGTAGCACCAACCTGACCACACATGGTGTAGGTGGAACCAGCATTCCATACTGGGTACCAGGCACGACCCTTACCTTCACCGGTAGACCGTGGACGGAAAATATTTACAGCACCACCACAGGCAACAAGTGCAGTCTTGCAACGGAAAACGTGTACTTTGTTTTCACGGGTAGAGAAGCCAACAGCGCCAGCAACCTGGTTAGCTTTGTTTTTATCAAGAAGCATTTTAACGATAAAGATACGTTCAAGACAATTCTCTTCACCAAGTGCAGCTTTTGCAGGCTCAGCAACGATACATTTATAGGACTCACCGTTGATCATGATCTGCCATTTACCGGTACGTACAGGAGTTCCACCTTCACGCAGAGTTTTGGCAGGCTTTGAACCGTCAAGGTTCTCACCATCAGCATCCTTCTTCCAAACAGGGAGACCCCATTCTTCAAAAAGCTTAACAGACTCATCAACGTGACGACCACAGTCGTAGATAAGATCTTCACGAACAACACCCATAAGATCGTTACGAACCATCTTTACGTAGTTTTCGATAGGATTCTCACCGATGTAGGTGTTAATAGCGGAAAGGCCCTGTGCAACAGCACCGGAACGCTCCATGGAAGCTTTGTCAACGAGGGTGATTTTAAGATCATCGCTAGCCCATTTTCCAATCTCAAATGCAGTACCGCAAGCAGCCATACCACCACCAACGATAAGAACATCAACATCGTGCTCTACGATCTCAGGATCGACGACGGCATTAAGCTCGCCCATAGGTTTATTTGGTAACGCCATATTCAAATCTCCTTATTTAGATTCAAAAGGTTTTAAAATAATTCAATTAATTCTTCTCAAAAAAAACGAGGGGAGAATTATTTAGGGGTCGGCAGATCAGCTTCAAGAAGCAGACACTCGTCATCCAAGTTGCCACCTTTCTCTCCAGGATACGCGTTAGCAGCACCCTCAGCAGTGGTACGAACAGGGAACTTGAAACGTTTCATGTTACCATTACGGAACTTAACAGTCCACATGATGGAATCTGCACTACGCATTGGATGAACCTGGCCACCCATAGGTACGAAGTCATCGTATCCACGAACAAAGATTGCGCCTTGTGGACAAATCTTAACACAAGAGTAACACTCCCAGCACGCATCAGGCTCCTGATTATATGCTTTCATTTCCTCTTTGTTAAGAACCATCAGGTCGTTAGGACAGATGTACATACAAGCTGTCTTGTCGCCACCTTTACATCCATCGCACTTCGCAGGATCTACATAACTTGGCATTAAACTACCTCCTCAGTTAATTTACTTTTGCGACCCGGAACCGACCGGGCCAACTTATACCTCTAAAAAAAAAGAACATTCAAAAAAAAGTCTGGCTTTTTCAATAATGTTCCACCAACACAAATATTTTGTATTTCAATAAGTTAAGGGTACACACCAAACACACACCACTAAATGAACCCTCACTCATTTTTTACCACTCTGAATTTATATATTGTTGCCCGGTAATTGTCAAGAAAATTCAACCTGCTCAGCTTTATTGGGAAGTGTAATCCTTACGTGCCAAAACCTCGCGAGGCCGAGAGCCATCTGCAGGCCCGACCACCCCCTCTTTTTCCATGGTTTCTATCATTCTGGCCGCACGATTGTACCCCACACGAAGCCTCCGCTGGACCATGGAGATAGATGCCTGCCCCGACTCACAAACGACATTTACCGCCTCATCATAACGCTCATCGTACTCTTCCTCCCCTGTCACTCCTGAGCCATTCCCTTCCTCTTCCACTGCTGCAGTGACCGATTCATCATAGTTTGCGTTCCCCTGATCTTTTAAGAAAGCTATTATCGCCTCGGTCTCAGCTTCTGAAATATAAGCACCGTGAACACGTTGTATATTTGATGAACCATTGGCAAGGTAGAGCATATCACCTGCTCCTAGCAGATGTTCAGCTCCCGATGTATCAAGGATAGTTCTGGAATCGACTTTTGACGATACTTTAAAGGATATACGGGTTGGAAAGTTTGCCTTAATGAGACCTGTGAGCACATCGACAGAGGGCCTTTGGGTTGCTAAAATAATATGCATCCCGGCAGCCCTTGCCATCTGTGCAAGTCTTGCGATCGAGGCTTCTACATCTTTTGATGCCACCATCATAAGATCTGCAAGCTCATCAACAATAATCACAATGTAAGGAAGCTTTTCCTCAGTTACCTCATTATAGGAATCAAAGCTCTTCACCTTTGCCTGTTCGAGAAGTTTGTAACGTCTCTCCATTTCACGAACTGCCCACATTAGTGCGCGTGATGCAAGCTTTGGTTCAACCACAACAGGATGTAACAAATGGGGGATACCTTCATATCCTGAAAGTTCGATGCGTTTGGGATCAACCATAAGCAGGCGTACTTCTTCCGGTGTTGCATTATAAAGAATGGATGCAATGATCGTATTAATAGCAACACTTTTTCCCGAACCTGTGGAACCTGCAATGAGTAAATGTGGCATTTTAGCGAGGTTGGCAATTGAAGGGTTTCCCACCACATCAAGCCCAAGGACTATGGCCAGCTTGTTATTATTATTCCGGCACTCCTCAGAAGCCAGCAGGTCACGTATATACACAATGGAACGATTGGGATTTGGTATTTCTATACCAAGGGCCGCCTTTCCAGGTACTGAACCAACGACTCTTACAGATTGTGCCCTTAAGCCAAGAGCCAGATCATCTGCAAGACCGGCAATCTTGTTTATTTTAACACCTGCTGCCGGGGAATACTCATAGGTCGTAACCACAGGACCTGGAGATATGCCAACTACCTTGCCGGAAACACCGAAATTTTTCAGTTTCTGTTCCAACTGCTTGGACACCTGGTAATATATTTCTTTGTCTACCTCCTCATGGGCACTCACGTTCTTATCAAGAATACTAAGTGGTGGCAGTTTCCAGTTCCCCCTGGCCACCGGACGTGCCGAAAACTCGTCATCGTCATTCGTAGAGACCGGTGCTTTTGCAATCTTCGCAACTACTGGCATACCAGGCGCTGGTACGTTAGCTTGATCAGGAGCATCTCTGGTATCCTGAACAGTTGGAGCAATACGTTGTTTCACTCTTTTCTTTTTAACAACCTTTGCTTTCTTTTTGGCCTCTTTTCTGACCACCCTTTTTGCATTTCCAAGAATAACAATGTTCTTTACCCCACTTCCCAGTCCTTTGGTCATTCGCCAGAGTAATACCCCGAGACGGTATGGTGAAAACTGAATCGACAGCATCAACGAAACTAGAAAGATTAGTATTAAAAAGAGTACAGCACCAGGGCCACCAACAAGGGACTGCATAACAGTAAAGATTGTTTTGCCCACAACACCACCAGCTTCCACACTCGCCCACTCTTTTAATGAGAGTGAAGAAAATATTGCACAGGAAGAAAGAACTGCACCAGTTAAGCCAGCTGTTATTTGCGGTAATCGTTCAAAGGACATTCTTGGACTGAAAAACAGGAATGACAGGAGAAGCAACAAGGTGGCAAGGAGATAAGCCCCCCAGCCGGTTACTCCTGTTAACACCTGGGAAATAAGGGTTCCGACTTCCCCACCCCAATTTCCGTTTTTTGTAAAGTTTGGTGAAACAAGACTTAAAAAAAGGAATAGAGAAAGGAAGATGCCAAGGACAGCAACAGCTTCCTGTTTCAACCCAGGCCTGTTTTTCGTACTGACAGATGCCATTTTAAAATCACTCTGCGCTGAAATTTATGATTTTTAAGAAAGAGAATAATAATTAAAGGATTACAGGAGCCTGTCCGAGAATAGGCATTTTGGTCAAAATCGAAGAATTTTTGAAAAATAAGCACAGCCACAGGTATGATATTGCGAACATTATTTTTCATCAATTCTGAAGAGTTTGGGCAAAAGACCATTCTCGGACAAGCTCCTAGCATAGTATGATCAGAAAACACTACGCAATGATGTAATCGCGATTGCATGAAATTGCAAGACGACAAGAAAGAGAAGAAGAGAGAGAAATATAAAACTCACATCATGGAGGATGCATTATAAAATCTTAGGCAGATCCGCCTTAACAGCATCAAGAACACCATTTATAAAGGCAGGTGATTCACCGGCACAAAAACGTTTGGCAATCTCCACAGCCTCGTTAATGGCAACTTCAGGAGGCACATCTTTGCAACGAATCATTTCATATACTGCTATCCGAAGGATATTCCTGTCTGCAACATCAATACGAGTCAGGCGCCAATTACTGGCATGTCTGCTAATTGCCCGATCGACATCCGGCCGTGTATCGTATATTCCTTCGAGTAACTCCAAAGCATATGGTCGCGCTTTTTTTTGTACTTCATATAAAGAACAGAAATCAATGAACCGCTGAGCTAAATCCTGATCAAAACCTTCTTCAAATCCTTTAAAATCATCTTGAAAAAGATACTGCAAGACCGCTTCACGTGAATTTCTACGTATGCCCATGGGATTAGAATTAGTATAAAAGAGAGAAAAATGTATGCAAACAAAGTGGTGTGACACACAAACAAAATTTCCTGCTGCTTAATTATCAGGCAGCAGGAACTGGGTATCTTTACTGGAATTTAGTTACAAGATCTGCCATTTCGATTGCGGCCACAGCAACTTCTGAACCTTTATTGCCGGCCTTGGTTCCAGAGCGCTCAATGGCCTGCTCGATGGTTTCTGTGGTTAAAACACCAAAGATAACCGGCACACCAGTGTCAAGTCCAACCTGGGCCGATCCTTTGGACACTTCATTTACAACAACATCAAAATGAGGTGTTGCCCCTCGGATAACGACTCCAAGACAAATCACAGCATCGTATTTGTGAGAAGTGGCCATCTTCTTGGCAATGAGGGGAATCTCAAATGCACCAGGCACACGAACAACATCAATATCAGCATCTGACGCACCGGAACGAATCAGGCTGTCCAGTGCTCCTTCAAGAAGTTTTTCACAAATAAATGAGTTAAACCGGGCTACAATAATCCCAAACTTCTTTCCATCCGCCTTTAAATTCCCTTCAATATAATTTGCCATATTTCTCGATATCCTTCATTTCTGCCTTAATTTTTAAGTACCTTACCTTACAGGATATTTTTTTTATTTTTTCCAAAAAAAATAGTCTCATAAGGACTTAGCCCCCTTGTGGGTGTTAGCCTGATAAGCTGCAAATAAGTACCTCAAGGGCTCTCTTTAATCGCTATCTGTTGCTGGTCGTGTTCTTTTAATTTTGTGTTACTCTCAGATATTCCCGGAGTCTACGCTACCTGTTTTATATTGCAACCATTATGGAGTAAGGCACCAATTAATCGTGTTCATTCCTGTTGATTTACTCATCCACTTCAATCAAATGCCCCATACGATCACGCTTACACTGGAGATAGCTTTTGTTCTCTTCACTTGCAGCCATTTCAATGGGAAATCGGTCTACCACTTCAATACCATATCCTTCGAGACCAATTATTTTCTTAGGGTTATTGGTGAGCAAGCTCATCTTGCGCACACCAAGATCACGCAGAATCTGGGCACCAATTCCATAGTCTCGAAGATCAGCCTTAAAACCAAGTTTATGATTCGCCTCAACCGTATCCATGCCTCCATCCTGTAGCGTATATGCTTTCAGTTTATTAACAAGACCAATACCACGACCTTCCTGACGCATATACAGCACAACACCTGTGCCCTCCTGATCTATCATGCGCATGGCAGCATAAAGCTGATCACCACAATCGCAGCGGGCAGAACCAAAAACGTCACCGGTTAAACATTCAGAGTGAACCCTGACAAGTATTTTTTTCTCGGGATCAATTTCACCTTTAACAAGTGCAATGTGCTCAAAATTATCAACATCATTTCTGTACACAACAGCTGTAAATTCACCTGCATGATCAGTTGGAATTCTGGCCTCAGCCGCCCGGTGAACGAGTACATCCTCCCTCAAACGATAGGCTACCAGATCAGCAATTGTGCAGATCTTCAGATCATGCTTTTTTGCAAAAACTTCAAGATCAGGCATACGTGCCATGGTTCCATCGTCCTTCATAATCTCACAGATCACACCAGCCGGAGTAAGACCGGCAAGACGGGATAAATCAACAGACCCTTCAGTCTGCCCCAGACGAACAAGAACACCTCCATCGCGGGCACGAAGGGGAAAAACATGACCGGGGCTGATAAGATCTGAAGGTTTTGCATCGGGCGCTACAGCCGCTTCTATGGTACGCGCCCTATCTGCTGCAGAAATGCCCGTTGTAACACCGGTGGTGGCCTCGATACTTATGGTAAAACCTGTCCCATATGGCGATTTATTGTCGGAAACCATCATGGGGAGCTCTAATTTGTCAATTAACTCAGTACTGAGTGTGAGACAAATAAGTCCCCTTCCATGGGTGGCCATAAAATTAACCGCCTCTGGGGTAACAGCAGATGCGGCCATATAGAGATCACCCTCATTCTCGCGATCTTCATCATCAACAAGAATAACCATCTTGCCAGCTTTAATATCTTCAATTACTTCATCAATTGGACTAACTGCCATAACAATCAACCTATATAAAAAATTTTATGTACATTACAGCGATAACTTCGCTAATAAAAACCATTTTCCGCTAAAAATGCCGGATTAATATCATTCTCGCCAAGGGGCTCTCTTTCACCGGCTTCTTTTGGCATAAGCATCTTTTCAACATACTTTCCGATAATATCAACCTCAATGTTTACTGTACTCCCCCTGGCAAGCAGCCCAAGGGTTGTAATCTGCAGGGTATGGGGAATGATAGAAACTTCAAAGGTATCGATACTGCAACTGTTCACCGTAAGACTCACACCATTAATGGTCACAGACCCCTTTTCAATAACATACCGTCCCAATGCTTTGGGGAGAGTAAATGAAAACAGAGTAAAATCACCACTGGCCCGGCGTTCGCGTACAGTTGCCACACAATCAACATGACCCGAAACCATATGTCCGCCAAGGCGATCCGATAATTGAAGTGCACGCTCCATATTCACACTTGCCCCAACATTCAAGCTGCCAAGAATCGTGCGGGAAAGGCTCTCGGGAGATACATCAACTGTAAATTTCCTTCCCTCAATATTATATGCTGTAAGGCAAACACCATTTACAGCAATGGATTCCCCTTCCTGTGGGTTGCTGAGATCAAATCCTGCCTCAAGGTCAAACGCCATTCCACCGCCTATATTACGTTTAGCAACTAATTTCCCAAGGCCTTCTATAATTCCGGTAAACATTTTATTATACGTAATTTAAGCCGCTTCTGCTTCTAGCTCTTTTGCTCTTTCAGTAAATTTTTCAGCAATACTCTTATGGCTATAATTATTGTGAATAGAAGCAATTGTACGGTAGGTATCTGCAGCTTTAGCTTTTTCATTAATCGACAAATAAATATCAGCCATTGTTTCCATTGTGGCAACCGTCCCCTGTGGATTATTATTCGCGTCATACACTTCCAGCATATCGAGACACAATGCAAGAGCCTTATCATTGTCATTTAGTCCACGATGTACCACAACCAATTGCATGGATAGGGCCAGCAGGCTCATGGGGTCTTCAAAACGATCACAGATGTCCCAGGCACGCTGATAGAAATCCCTTGCCTTTTTAAATTCACCTTTTTTCAGACAAACATTTCCAAGCTGATTCGCCGCGTTGGCAATGCCATCCTGATGTTTTTTTTCTTCATAACAGCGCAGAACATTATGAAAAGCGGCAGCAGCCTGGGTCAAATCATCCTGTTTTAAAAACTCGATACCATCGTCATATTCGGCCTGAATGGGATCAGAAGATCGTTTCTTTTCCTCTTTTTGACCAGCTTTCTTTATATCTTTCAATGGCTGAATGTTAGCTATCATCCTTTTTGTCTCCTTCACTGATCTGTTTCAATGCAACCTGTACCAGTTGCGAAACTGTATATTCCACAAGTTCCCTGTTTTCCCAAATAATAAGGGGGGCCTGATCATTGCTGAGTTCCATAAGCTGCATACTGACTTCTTTTGCCCTGAGCCGACCGAGCAACTGTACCACAAGGCCACGCATTTCGGGATTTGGATGGTTTAAAAAATGGAACAGATTAAAAAAAGGTGTCTCACGAATCAGATCAGGCCTTTTTTCGGCAATCCTGGAAAGAGCCCATACAACCTGCACCTGAGTCGATTCATCTCCCATATAATTGAGAAGATGTCTTGTAAAAGCACCAAAAATATCTGGGCGGCCCGAAATCACTTCACCCAACGTTTCAATCATTCCCCAGGGAGCAGCGGCCGAATCGGAACAGACTTCAAAAAGACGATGAATAAGCTCGGAAACCTGACCAGGCATTTTGGTAGCCAGACGCGAGCAGACCTGCCCTATGATCCATGCCGTTTCCCAACGCCGTGCATCATCAACGTCATACAGTAAGCGCTGCAAGAGACGCAGGGTCTTTTTATTATCAAAGCAGAGGGTTACCAGAGTATCAATATCTACACTGTCACGTGCCTCTTTTACGCTTTTTTTCGTTGCTTTCAGTTTTACTCTTTTGGGGTCAAGTTGAGGCTCAGGAACTGGCAAAGCCACTTTATCATCTGCACCCGCCACAGGTTCGACACTCTCACGAGCAAGAGCGTCCTGTTTTACTTTTACTCGCCTGGCAATCTCAGCAATCTCAGTATGCAAACGTACAAAATAGAGGACACCACGAACTGGTCTTCCATCAATATTTCCAGTATTTACAACTTGATGAGTAATCTCATCATAATCTTCAACCCGCCCCGTAAGATAATCATCCTCCGGCATAAGATCCCAAGCGAAATCCCAGTTATCGTTACAGGCAAAAACCAGTGTTTCAACCATCGCAGAACCTACATTGTGCCCAGTGGGATCACAGCTATACACAGCACCACATTCACAGCGACCCATTTGAAATTCCTGCATCTTCCGTTCAATCGCATCGCTTGCCCGGGAAATCTTCTGTCCGCAGAAAGGACACCAGGGAGAGGTTGCTAATTTTTGGTTTTTCATACTCTTTTTCTATGATGGCGTCGTAAAAACTCTCCAGGCATGCCTTCCCCAGAAAAAGAGTATGAAAAACCAAAAATTAGCAACCTCTCCCTGGTGTCCTTTCTGCGGACAGAAGATTTCCCGGGCAAGCGATGCGATTGAACGGAAGATGCAGGAATTTCAAAT
>CAMZLK010000216.1 GCA_947311475.1 uncultured Desulfocapsa sp. | reverse complement strand
AGAATTTTTGTGGTGAAAACGATGGTAGAAGGTGTCATTTTTATTTTCCCGTTGCAAGAAAAAAAAGAAAATCACAAGTGTAAAATAACAGGTTGTTTTCGTGTGACTTGTTGCTGGTCTATAGCTCAAGAACTAAGTGGCCCAAGTAAGGAGTTCTGAATTTCTGATTTAATTCCAGCAAGATACACCTGCCCGCTCAAAGCTGTCTGCTGATAACTCGTCCACTGGCTTCCAATGTTTACAATTGATTGGAATTGCAGCAGACCGGTTATGGAAAGCAGGCCAATCAAGCCAAGTGAGAGAAGTAATAGTTTTTTCTTAATTGTCATAGCGTACCTCATACGTAAATATATTCTTCTAAATCAGGCAAAATCAGTGCCATTTATTTGAACGTTATCATCAATGAATTGCATATGAAGAAAAATTTCCGATGCAGCAGGCGGGAAGTCAGGAGGATGTCCGAGAATAGACATTCTGGTAAAATCAAAGATTTTTGAAAAATAAGTTCAGCCATTATTTTTCAACAATTCTGCAGAGTTTGGGCAAGTAGCGACGAACGGGGCTCCGAAAGGGCATTCTCAAATAAGGTCTCAGTACCTTATTGCTATCCACAACCTTTGATATTGTTTCACTCTCATATATTTTTGTTTTTATAACAGCTTTTATAGAGTAGAGTACCAGCTGATCATCGATTCATCAGCAACAGGCAGGTTGCATTTAGAATACGGAGAAAATTTCGCCCTGCAACGCCAGACCAGTACGAAAACCTCAGTGTTGTCAATGCGCTTTAGAAAAAAGACAGGAGCTGCAAAGAGGAACAAAAAAATTCCTCCCCGAATCCGACAGTTGCAGGAGTGATTTCAATCCAGTTTAAAAAAACAAAACTAATACCGAATCTATTTTGACGATCCGGTTCTATATCAAAAAAGGTTCTTAAGAGAACCAACACAAAGGAGTAGTACAGCATGGCAGAAGGAACAGTTAAATGGTTTAATGATGCAAAAGGTTTTGGTTTCATTGAAGAAGAAGGTGGAAAAGATGTCTTTGTTCATCATTCAGCAATTCAGGGCGATGGCTTCAAATCTCTTGATGAAGGAGAACGAGTAACCTTTGATATTGTTGATGGTCCCAAAGGACCCGCCGCAGAAAATGTTGTCAAACAATAAATATCTATTGTGATGACAAAAAAAAGACCTCGTATATAGCGGGGTCTTTTTTTTAGGCTTTTGTTCCGAATACAACCTTTTAGAGGAAAAACAACTTGGCCAGAACAAATTATTCATACGAAAAGCGTCAGAAAGAGTTGGCAAAGAAAAAGAAAAAAGAGGAAAAAAAACAACGCAAACTTGAAAAAAAGAAGGCTTCCCTTGAGAAAAATGGGGATATTCCTCCTCAGGAAGATGCATAATTTCGGGTCTGTTATTCAGGTTAAAATTACGGCAAATCAAACGCCCTTCAAAGAAAGTGATATTCTTTTACGCTCTATATCAACCTCAAGAACCCGTGCCACAACCTGCTGACGAACCTTAACCACATCACCTGGATCTTTTACAAAACGATCTGCAAGTTGGCTGATGTGTATTAATCCATCCTGATGTACTCCAACATCAACAAAAGCTCCAAATTTTGTTACATTGGTTACAATTCCTGGCAGTTTCATACCCGGTTGCAGATCATCCATGCTATCAATATCCTCCCTGAAAGAAAATTCTGTAAAACGTTCCCGTGGATCACGTCCCGGTTTGGCAAGCTCTGCCATAATATCCTGTAGGGTCGGCAAACCGACCTCTGCCGTTACGTAACGCTTAATGTCGATTTTGGCTCTGACCTTAGCATCATCAATCAAATTACTGACACTGGTATTACAATCTCGCGCCATCTGTTCAACAATTGCGTATTGTTCGGGGTGAACTGCACTGGCATCCAGTGGATTTTTTGCGTCCTGGATGCGCAGGAACCCGGCACATTGTTCAAAAGCTTTTTTCCCAAGACGAGCTACGTTAAGTATCTGTTTACGACTTAAAAACGCTCCATTATCATTACGGTATTGAATAATATTTCCAGCTATTATCGGCCCTAATCCTGAAACATGGGCAAGTAATTCGGCACTTGCACTGTTAAGATCTACCCCAACATTATTAACACAACTGGCCACGGTGTCATCCAGGCTTTTTTTAAGGGCTGTCTGATTGACATCATGCTGATATTGACCGACGCCAATAACTTTCGGATCAAGTTTCACAAGCTCTGCCAGTGGATCCTGCAACCTACGACCAATGGATACAGAGCCACGTACGGTGAGGTCATAATCAGGAAATTCTTTTCTGGCAATTTCTGAGGCAGAATATATCGAGGCTCCGCTTTCATCCACCATGGTGATAATTATATCCGTCCCAAGGTTTAAACCCCGCACAAAAGATTCGGTTTCACGCCCTGCAGTACCATTACCGATGGCAATGGCCTCCAGCTTGAATTTTTGACAAAGTTTTCTGACAATCTGCCCTGCCTCCTGATTTTTTCCCGCAGAGTGCGTCGGGTAAATGGTGGTTGAATGTAAAAGGCTCCCCTGGGCATCCAGACAGACAAGTTTAGCCCCGGTACGAAACCCCGGATCAAGGGCCATAATCCGCTTATGTCCGAGGGGAGACGCAAGAAGAAGTTCGCGTAAATTATCGGTAAAAACTTTTATTGCCTCACGGTCTGCCCGTTCTTTCAGCTCCACCCGAAGTTCATTTTCCAGTGATGGTCTAAGAAGTCTCTTATAACTATCAGTAACTGCAAGGCTCATCTGGGTTGCTGCCGGACCTCTTCCCGTCCCATATTTTTTATCCAAGAACGCCAAGGCATCCTTTTCCGGAGGGCGAAAAGACAATTTCAATACCTTTTTATTTTCACCTCGTAGCATTGCCAGTAATCTATGCCCTGCAGCCTTTGCAGCGAGTTCCTGCCAATCAAAATAATCCCGGAATTTCATTCCTGATTCCTGGTTTTTTTTAACCACTTTGGAACTAATTATTGCCTTTGCAAAGAAAATACGGCGGAGTCCGGCCCGTACTGTAGAATCTTCATTGACCCATTCGGCAATAATATCACGAGCACCAGCCAGTGCTTCACGACTATCCTCAACTCCTTTGGCCGGATTAACAAAAGGTTTTATGCTGAGCGGTTGGCCATCCTGCAAAAAAATCAGCCGGGCCAAAGCTTCCAGGCCTTTTTCACTGGCAATAAGACTTCGAGTTCTCCGTTTTACCCTATGGGGCAAATACAAATCTTCAAGTATCGTCAAATTAGGCGCACGCAGTACAGCCTTATGAAGCTCCTGCGTCAACAAACCCCGCTCAGTCAATGAGCCGATAATCGCCTTCCGCCGCTTATCCAATTCCGATACCTGTAACAAGCGATCTCTCACAACAGTTATCTGGATTTCATCCAGTAACCCCGTGGCCTCTTTACGATAACGGGCAATAAACGGTACCGTGCAGCCATCTTCCAACAACCCTGCAACAGCCAAAACTTGAGCAGGGTTAAGTTGCATTTCCGTGGCAATGCTATTTTGATGTGTAATCATATTAATAAACTCGTAAAAAGGGTAAAATCCAGATGGCTCAGTAAAACTCTCCATCATATTTATACTTTTCCCGAAATACTCCGGGATTCAAAATTGAGTAAACAGTTTAAATTCTGATAAGCTCGTAAAAAGCTCAATTGAAAGATGGCTAAATAAAAAATGTAGCAACGAAGCAGATGGAGAGTTTTTACGACGCCATCAATTCTGATAAACTCATTCATCGAATGGAAGTCAAGAAATACCGTAAAAAACATAGCTCCCCCCCCCTTTCCAGCATCTGTTAAAAAAGAACATCCGCTACTATTTTTCATTTCGGCCTCAAACTTAGTGTGCTAATGTATATTCTGTTATTGTTTATGGCATCGTAAAAAGGTCAAAAACAGAATGGACTTGGAGATAAGCGTAGACTTCGAAAACACCCATATCCGAGGCACGGAAATTTCTTATCTTTTCAGCGTACCAGGGTACGTTGAAAAGATAAGAAATTTGCAGTAACAAAGAAGATGAAGAGTTTTTTACGAGTCCATCAGTGTTAAAATAATAGTTTTAGTTGCCAACCGCAGAACTACGCACCATCTATGTTGACAACACATCTTGTGTCCCAAGGCGGCGACACGTTTTATAAATACGTTACCCAGAGAGTCCTCCATGCTTGAAGCTAAAATGCAGACTGAAATTCAGAACAAAGTAAATAAAAAGATAGCTCCATTATTTGCCAAGTACGATATGGACTTCACCAGCCTTGAATCTGGTATGAAGTGGAAACCCATTGTCCTGATAATTGGTAACTATTCTTCCGGAAAATCTACCCTTATCAATGAAATTATAGGCACAGATATTCAGCGCACAGGGCAGGCACCCACCGATGACGCTTTCACTATTATTACCTCTGAGGGCAGAAATCGGCCAGAAGAAGTTCCCGGTTCCACACTCATCAATGATGACCTTCTGCCTTTTGTTAAGTTTAAAAAGTATGGTGAAAAACTTACTTCTCATTTAATCCTGAAAAATATCGATTCTCAGTTGTTTGAAAACATGGCTATTATTGACAGCCCTGGGATGCTCGATGCCACAACAGAAAAAGATCGTGGTTATGACTACATGGAAGTGCTTGGTGAATTTGCCAAAATGGCCGATCTGATTGTCCTTATGTTCGATCCTCACAAGGCAGGAACCATTAAAGAAACGTATTCTGCGATACGAAACACCCTTCCTGAAAAATCTGGAGAAGACAGAATTATCTTTGTCATGAGCCGCATCGACGAATGTGACAACATCAGTGACCTTGTACGTTCCTATGGAACACTGTGCTGGAATATGTCCCAGATGACAGGTCGTAAAGATATCCCCCATATTTATCTTACTTACTCTTCTAATGTTGCAAATTCCGACAAATCAGTGGATTGGTGGCCCCAGGAACGAACAGAGCTCATTGAAAAAGTCTATGCAGCTCCCGGCCTCCGGCTAAACCACATACTGGAAGACATAGATCGCCAGCTGAATGAATTACAGATAGTGTGCGAAGCCAGTGCTGAATTCACCCATAGAGGCAGAAAACTCTTCAGTAAATTTGCAAAGGTAACAATTGGCCTCGGTCTTGGTCTTTTCTGTTTTGGCGATGTCATAACAAACAGCCTCATTTCCCTGCCGCGCCAAACACTTATATCGGCACTGCGCGGAGAAGGTTTTTCTTTTATGAACCTTGTTCTGCCACTTTTTTTCCTCTGTGGTACCCTTGCCATCGGGATGGTGATTTTTAATGCTTTTGGTTTTAAACAACTTTTAAGCAACACACTCGCAGACAGCAGTGATCTGGTCTCCCTTGACAATGAGTACCGTAAAAACCTGTGGCGGAAAATGTCAGGAAAAACTGAAGAACTTATACAGAACAGTAAAGTTAAAGATATCTGGCTTGGCCACACCGGTAATTTAACCAAGATACGGCGCTTTCTTGAAGGTGATCTAAAAAAATATTATGACAAATTAAGATCTTGATAAAGTCTCCCAAAAACCGGCCCAAACAGGCATCAACATTGCAACCTTAGCTTTAAATAAAAACGGCTAAACAAGGTATTCTCAACAAAAAGGAGAAAGCAATGAAAGCAAGATACGAAATTTTACACTTGGCGGGAAAAGGCTTAATACTGGCGCCAGCAAAGGATGGGATGCCTAGTATGAGACGATTAGTTGGGGTTTACACCGATGCAAAGAACACAAAATTCATAAAACTGGATGGTCTGTTCACCCCTCTTACTTCCAGTCATCTGCTTATCTAAGTAAACCATGTAGACACCCTGTGCAAACATTGTTTGCGCAGGGTGCCTCCATTGATTCAACCGCGCCTTCTGCTTTCCACCATACTTCCTGGCATTACAAAAAACGTTAGAACGATTGTAAGCAACAATATTTATTTTTCAGGGCAAACAGTTATATCTTTATTACAAAGAATAGCTTTCTCTCCCGCAAATTTGTCCCTTCCCCTATCTTTCTTTTGTGGTACACTGGCACTTTCCCCATCATAAGGGGAGAGAACTTCGCTCTTAAAAGTCTTCTTAAAAAAATGGCTCGCTTGTCCGAGAATAGGTATTTTGAACAATTTCCAAGGGGATCGTGCAATCCTATCCTTCCAGGGAACGAATAACACATGCAGACGCTTGGCACAAAGAACTCTAAACAAACTAAAAAACACAAAATCTTTCTGATCAAAGTCTGTCTACTTTTGATCCTCCAACCTTCGTTGGCAATTGCTAACAATTTTAATTTGAACGATTTCTTTATGGTCAGTGGATTTGCTACCCTTGGTGCCACAACCACAGACTCTGATGAACTTGGTTTTCGCCCTACTCTCTATCCATCGAAAGAAGTCTATGCCGGTGAGATCCTGTTGACAACAGATTCTGTACTTGGAGTACAACTCGACGGAAACTTTCCTGACTCAATTACCAGCACGGTTCAACTGGTGTTTCAAAATAGAACGAAGTACGAACTTGATGAGTTTGTACACCTCGCTTTTATTGGAGCAACACCTGCCCACAATGTCAAAATACGGTTAGGAAGAATCAAAGCTGATATATATATGTTGTCCGATTACCGTGACGTCGGCTTTGCTTATCCATGGGCCAGACCCATTGTTGAATTTTACGGCCCAATTCCCTTTCAGCACTATGATGGTTTTGACATACGCTACTCCCCAGATTTTGCAGGAGGTAATCTGCAGATACTTGCTTTTATCGGGGTGACTGACCTCAATGCGGCTGATTGGGTATGCTCTAAAAACAGCCCTATTTATGGCGTAAATATTTTGTTTGAAAAGGGAAACTGGCAATTCAGAAGCGGCTTGGCCCAACTTGAATACAACGACGTATCAACATGGCAGACCGTAAAAGAGCTTAAAGATGCATTGATCGAGATTTCATCTTTCCTCCCTTCTGCGGGTGACCTGGCTGCAGACTTAGATGCGGAAGGAGCAAAAACAACATATGCATCATTTGGAAGCATCTACGATGACGGCAACTGGATACTGCAATCCGAAATTTCTTTACTTGATACAGATACCCGTTTGTTCCCCTCGAGTATGCAGGGATATGTCAGTGCAGGTCGGCGTATTGGAGCCTTTACCCCATACTTGACTTACGGAATAATAGAAATGACCACCGCCTCAAAAAAGATAGCTACTCCATCAGGCTTACCGCCATCCTTGGTTACTTCAGTTGACTATTTGTATACAAAGGCCAACTTCTTTAATTCCCTGGTCCGAATGAATCAGCAAACGCTATCTCTTGGAGTCAGATGGGATATTACCGATAAAACTGATTTGAAGATACAATGGAGCCACTCTCGAGTACAGGAAAACTCTGAAGGCCTTTGGCTGTGGAGCGATCCCCGGCCGGAAGGTGATCGGAATGTTAATATTTTCACCATAAATCTAGATTTTATCTTCTAATGGCCAGCAACACATTAAAAAGAGTGCTTTTTGTATTCATTCCTCTGTTAATCATTACTACCGCCACAGCTTTGGCTGAACCTGTAGTTATTGTAAATGTTGAAAACAAAATCTCAACCCTCAGCCGGGAAGAAATAATCGACTTATTCATGGGACGATATAACAATTTTCCAGACGGACATCATGCACAACCTTGCAATCAAGTAGATAATATGAAACTTACTGGGCAATTTTACAAACTCCTCACCGGAAAAAACGTCGCACAAATTAATGCCTACTGGGCACGACTTCTCTTTTCCGGGCGAGCCACCCCACCTCGCAACTTTAAAGACGATAAAGCTATCATTCAAGAGGTTCGTACAAGCCCTGATTCCATAGCCTATGTAGACAGGCAATCTATTGACGATACCATCAAGGTTATTTTTGAATTCCAGAAGAATTCCAAATCGCCTCAATAAATGGGTAACCACGACATAGCTTCTCTTTTCCTGGTCACCCGCCCCTCGCAAGTTTGAATACTAAAAGGAGTCCCAATTGTCCGAAAGAAGAATTGAAAATATTTTTCCCCCTCAAAATCAGCTACATTTTAAAATTGCCACCTTTCTGGCTGTTGGCTCGTTTCTTGTTGCAATCATTTCTTCCTGGACTTCCTTTAAACACAGCTTCAATCAGGAACTGATACGTGGGGAACAATTCGCCGAACAACTAATCGACATTGTAAACCAGACTGCCGCAATTGCAGCATACCTTAATGAAGAAGAACTTGGGCAGCAACTGGTTAATGGCCTGGTTGGCAATAGTCTCATTGCAAGCGCTACTTTGACCGTAAGCAATGGCAAAACAATCACGGCGTTCTCTACTCCCCCTTCAGACAAAGAAGATCAAAACAACTCGTCACACGTTATACGTCTGTTAAAATCACCATTTTCAGGAACAAATGTTGGCAAACTGCTACTGATACCCAATAGAAGTAGTGTCGTAGGTCGCGCAAAAACTTTTGGAATCACCAATGCTATTTCTCTCGGAGTTCAAACCTTAATTGCAACATTCCTTTGTATGATGCTGATATATTGGCATTTAACAAAACCGATAAAAGCAGTTGCCAGGGAACCACACAATATCCACCCCGGGGAAGATAAACGAATCATCATTCAGGACGGCCATCGTTCCGACGAGATAGGTTCTCTAATCTCAGATATCAACCGACTTCTTGGCTTAACCCAAAATGTAATCACAGAAGAGCGGAATGTAAGAAAGCAAATGGAATCTTTAGAGATTAAATATCAAAAAATCTTCGACCACTCTCACGCAGCTTTCTTTGTCATAAACCATAAAGGACACTTACTGGAAAAGAATAAATCTTTCGAAAATTTATTCTTTTTCGCTTTTTCTGGTGCAAAGAGACAACAAGAACCCCTAACTATTTTTGATTTTTTTATGGATCAGGAAAAACTCCATTCCTTGGGTGCAAAAAGCAATCCGGTTAATCAGGTTATCGAGTATGACCTCCAAGTCAAGGTTCCACAAAATCAACCAGTTATGTGGGTTCACTGCGTCTTTACAATCAACACACAGGAAGGAAAACCAATTATTGAAGGTGTTGCCTTTGATATCAGTGAAAGGATCCTCAATGAACAAGTAGTAAGTTATCAGGCCGAACACGACCAGTTAACCGGTTTACTCAATCGCCACGGTGCAGAATTGGCGCTGCAATCACTGCTGCAGGAGGCACAACAATCAAATCAAAAACCTGTTATCTTCCTGCTTGACCTTGATGAATTCAAAATTATTAATGACCAGTATGGACACGATTCAGGAGACATGGTTTTAGTGGAGGTTGCCCGTCGCTTATCTGCAAACAGAAGGGGCGCCGACAAAGTAATCCGCTGGGGAGGAGATGAATTTATGATTATTGGATCCGACATAGATAATGATGCCGGTATCGAACACCTCGCTGCCCTGCTCATCCATGTAATAAAGCAACCTATCAAATTAAAAAACAACCAAACGGGAACAATCGGCGTAAGTATTGGCATTGCCCAATATGAATCTTCCGTAAATGGTGTACAGGAACTTATTAAATATGCTGATCAGGCTATGTATATGGTGAAAAAAAAGAAGAAAAACAATTATCACATTTATAATCCTGCCTTAGATGCAACCTGATCGAGGGAAAACAATAATTAATGCGAAATTTTTCACCTTTCAACCCTTTGCCAGCAATTATCCCGGTAGAGATAATGTGGATTAAATCGATCTTTATAGCTCATAGCTGCAACCTCTTCAATGTAGTAACCGAGGTATAAATAGGAAACATCCATCTTCAAACAAGTTTCAATCATAGTCAAAATATTAAACGTCCCCAAACTCCTTGAAGACTCAACAGGGTCAAAATAAAAATAGACTCCATTCATCCAATTTTGACCAATATCTACTATCCCGGTACCAACCAACCTACCGTTCAAACAATAACGGATTTCCATTCCTGAAATAATTCGATTGAGAAAGAACCCTTCATAATAAGACTTTCCGTCATTATTTTTCTGAGGGAAACGGTTACTCAAAAACTTTTCACAGAGTTTTACACTCTCTGCACTGGCTTCAACAGGTGCAAATTCCACCTCTATATCTTGATTTTTTTTCAGAACCCGCCGCTGATTTCGGTTAAGGCGCATCTCCATCGGATGAAGACGGATAGGGATGCAGGCGGTACAATCAGGGCAGTGCATGGTATACAGGCAATTGCCATTTCTTCTATAACCAGAAGCCAGAAACAACTCCATAACACGGTCTGAGAGGGGGGAAAACAGTGCCTGGTAAAACACAGCATCATGTGGAAGACGATAGGGGCACTCCACTGCCATCTCCGCAAAAAACTGTTTCATTCTGGTTTGAAGGAAAGCAAATTCCTGTGCGCACTGTTCATCGTAAAGGGACATTTTTCTCTTAATTTATGGGGAATTCCAAAAAGGCTGAAGACTGAAATTAAATGCTGTTTCCATAACTCCAGTCTTCAGTTTTTTACCTTTTCATATCTGATGGACTCGTAAAAAGGTCAATTGAGAGATGGCTAAGTAAAAAACTTCAGATGCGAGGCGCGTATTTTTTGTTTGATTTCGGCGTACCAGGGTACGTCGTAATTAAACAAAAAATGCAGCAACGAAGCAGGTGAAGAGTTTTTACGACGCCATCTCTCAATTGAGCTTT
>CAMZLK010000215.1 GCA_947311475.1 uncultured Desulfocapsa sp. | reverse complement strand
GGCTCACAAGAAATGATTCACCACCCGAAAGATTCTTGGTGGATCGTATTTCATCTGCCTGGTAGGTGTCAATTACATTCAAATCAAGGGGGTGCTGAAGGTCTCGCACGAGAACATACCTGTTATTCATCTTTTTCAGATGGAGATTGGCATGGGACACCATCATTTCAAAGGTGAGTCCTTGTGCAAAGTTCCTGAATTTTTTACCATCTGCCGAGCCAATGAGCATGTGCAGACGATTCCACCTGCCAACCACTCTCTTTTGAGATGTAATTGTGGCCATTTGCGCTTTCGATTTGGCCTTGGAGATGCTATTCATTTTTAACTGTTCTTTGGCAGCAATTGTCTTTTCCTGTAGGGACTTTTGTTGTTTTTCCAGTTCATCAAGTTGTTCTTGCAGTTCTTTTAAAGATTTTTTACAGAGCTGTTTTGACTTCTCAAGTTGCAGGGCGTTTTCCTTGTCTTTGTATAAAGCTGTGAGCTCTGCTTTCCTTTGCTGTAGACTGTTCTGTAGTTCCTGCAGAATGTTGAGTTCTTGTGTGGAAATCCTTGCATTGAGAAATTCTTGAGAGTTTGTAAAATTTGAATCGGTTATGGCCTTGTTAAAAAGTTTTTTCTGATCGCTGAGAGTAGCTTTTCGAGTGCAGATTTCTTTTTGGAGGCGCTCAAACAGTGCCTGGGATGTGGCAATCTTCTTTTCAGTTTCAGCACATTTTTGCAGGTATCCATCGTATTGCCTGCGACTATTTTTAACCTGGTTTTCCAACTGATGTGATTCCTTGAGAGGATCTTTGCTGCCAAAAAGAGCAGCCCTCGTTTTGCCCATGTCTCCGGCTTCCTCTTGAATTAAACGGCATTTTTTCAAAAGCTTACTTATCTCATTGTTGAGGGTTTTATGCAGATTGTTTTTATGGTCAAGTTCTGAAGTCAGTTTGATGATTTGAGGATTAATCTGATCTGTTGTATCTTTATTTGCTTTCCATCTTTTTGAGCGTTGTTCGAGCTCTTTTGAAATAAAAGGAAGCTTTTCAGCAATAATTGAATTTATCCCGTAACGCTTTATTTTCTCAAGAAGTTTATTGCGCACACCGACAATCTTATCTGCGATTTTGATCACCTCTTTTCGCAGATTTTGCATCTCCTGTTCCAGGGATGTTGCCTTATGGGTTGCATTGAGTATATCAAGTTCGAGCCGTTGTTTATCTGCCAGCAGTTTGTCTTTGTTCTCTTTGGCGATGTGTAACTCTTTGTTGTGTATTTCAAGCTGATTACAATCATTTTCCAACTGATGCTGTTCTGTTTCAAGTTTCTGGTACTCGTTCTTAATTTTGCCGGGATCAGATGCAACCGAAGCAGGAAGTTCCAGTTCTGGTAGAAGTTGTTGCCTGCCTCTTTCGGTCCGATCTATTTGATCCTCAATTTCTGACACCTGTGTGGAGCAACTTTTTAGCTTTTCTTCAGCAATGATACACTTTCTAGTAAGTTTGGCTGATTCCTCTGTGATCAGTAACAACTCTTGTTGAGCCTTTTCTAAAAGTAACTCTTCCTGTGAAATTTCGGGGGGAGTGTTTTGACTGTAAGGATGATTTGTGGAACCGCAAAGGGGGCAGGGCGTATGCTCTTTTAGCAGCTTTCTATCTTCCTCAAGAGTTTGGATTTTATGAAGCAGGAGTACATTTTTTTTAAGAAGTTCAATTTCTTTTTCTTTAGCGGTCTTTTCTTTTGTGGACTGTTTTTGTTTCTTTTCCGATATTGTTTTTTGTCCAGAAATTCTTGTAGATTCTTTGTGGAGGGTATCGAGTTTTTTAATTTTTTCATCTCTCTCAACCATCAATTGCAAGAGATCTTTCAGACTTTTTAGTCTGTTGCGGATACGAAAAAGAGTCTGCTGAAGATTGGCTGGGTCTCTCCCCTGGAGGATTTGATTGCATGTTTCCTGCAAGTGTTCAATCTGAGATTCTGCAGTTATAATTTTATTTTTCAGTTCGAGTTCGGTCTTCCTCAGTTGCGTTACAACTTTAAAACTCTTTTTATGTTTCTGTTCCATCGATTTTTCTGCTTCATCAATGGCAGATTGTTGATCGTAATACCTGGAAAATGTTGAAATCTGAATACGAATTGCTTCCAAGTCAGCGGGCAATGTCTCGTCACAGGCGTGTTCGTTAAAAAAAATCTCAAGTTCTGCTTTTTGTTGCTGTTTCTTCTGTAAATCCTTCTGAAGGGAATTGATTAGAGATTCTTCTTTCGTTTGTAATTTTTGTTTTACTGAAAGTTCCTTCATCTGTTCTTGAAGGCTGTTATTTGCAGCCAGAATTTTATGATCCAATGCCTCAACGTCTCTGATCAATAATAAACCGGTTTCCCTGGAGCGTTTTGTCTGAAGCAGGAGTTTTTCTGACGCATCTATTTTACTTTTGTCTGTTTTTTGTTTTTCAGTAAGGTAAATAATCTCTTCCTCAAGACTGGTCTGTTCCTTTGCAGCGTCTTTCTCCTGGGCAAGAAGAGTATTTAATTCCTGAAAAATCGGTTCTATATTTTTGGCCAGTATGGCAGGCTGTAATCGGTGAAGTTTTGAGCTTTTTTCCTGCATCTCTTCTTTTAAAAGGACAATCTTTTTATGATACACATCCTTTTCCGCTGCAATCCTGGCAATGGTTTCAAGCCATGCTCGTTTTATGGAAAGTTGATCAATTTCTGTTGTACAAAGAGCTCCTTTTTTTTCCGTTTCATTAATGAGAATGTTCAGTTCTTCTTCAGCTTCTGGTTCCAGAATATTAATATGGGTAAGGCTCTGTTCGAGCTCTTGCAATTTCTGTTGTTCAATTCCCTGAAGTTCATGAACTTTCATCGAAAGCTCTGAATATATTTCAGTACCTGTTATCTGCTCGAGGATGGGCGCCCGTTCATTGGCGGAAGCCTGTAGAAACACAGCAAAGCCACCCTGGGCAAGAAGGGTGGAACGTGTAAAACGCTCGAAATCCATCCCTGTAACTTCTTCAACCTTACTTGCCACATTACGAATGCTGCTTTCAAGGATGTTGCCATTGGCCGTGTCTGCAATTTCATGTTTTGGCTGTTGTAGTTCACCTGTTGGTTTATTGCGTGAACGATGCTGTGACCAGTGGCAACGAAAAACCCCTTTTGTTGTTGAGAACTCAACTTCCGCAAAACAGATACCGGTGTGACGGCTCATGATTTCATTTGATGTTTTGGTAATTTTTCCAAGACGCGGAGTTGCCCCATACAGTGCCAGGCAGATGGCATCAAGCAGGGTAGATTTACCTGCACCCGTGGGACCGGTGATGGCAAAGATGTTGTTCTCGGAATATGCAGGGTCGCTGAACCGAATATCCCAAGTTCCACTTAAAGAGTTAAGGTTCTGAAAACGAATTCGCAGGATCTTCATATCATCTGCCTATTGTTCCTTTTGTTGCAGGGCATCAAGGCATATCTTGAAATCAAGGATGAGTTCCCGCTGTTGTTCCATAGGTATCTCACTAAGATCAAGGCATTGTTGAAATACCTGGTTGGGATTAAGTTCTTCCAGGGTTTTTATTTCTGTAGATTGTCGCAGCACGTGGTCATAGATACGTTTGTTACTGATTCTGAGTACTTCAAGCTGGCTATCCTTGACAGCCGATGTGATCTGTTCCTGCAAATCATCAATAAGATCATCCCCTTTGTAATGAATCTCCAGGAGTATGGATTGCTTCTTTTTTATAAGAGTCGAAATAGTGTGAAGGATATGTTTTAGATCACCTGTAATATTTTGCAGCGATTGAAAACAGGGAACAGGGACTTCCTGAACAGTTATGTCATTACTCTCCACGAGTAAAACCTTTTTGACTTGATCGGCTTCAGAAAAATTCATGGTCAAAGGAGAGCCGGAGTATCGTCTATTATCCTGATTTGCAACTTTTTGTGGCATATGAAGGTGGCCAAGTGCCAGATAGTCAATGCTTGCTGGAAAACTATCCAGACCCACATGTACCAGGGTTCCGACGTAGAGTTCGCGTATGCCGTCACCCTCTCTGGTCTGCCCGCCCTGGCAAAAAAGATGGCCAGTTGCAATCACAGGGATTTTCCGGCCCATCTGTTTTTGTTTTGCACTTGCGAGTTCTGCCAGCGTAAAATAATGATCTCGAATACCCTGAAGCATTTTATGCTGTTTGTCATTTACACTCTCCTCGGGCGTGGATGACCTGATATCCTTATCTCTTAAATAGGGAACTGCGAGAATGATGGCTTCAGGAATGTCGTTTTCGTCATAAAGAATAATGAGTTCGTCGTCAATGATCTGGGGAGCGCTTCCAACAACATGGATATTGAGATAATGCAGCAGATCCCGAGGGGCGTTCAGCAGCATTGGTGAATCATGGTTGCCACCAATGATGATAATATGGTGACAGCAGGTGGTTGATATTCTGGAAAGAAAACCATAATACATTGCAAGACTTCTGTTTGATGGCGTCTGGCTGTCAAATATATCACCTGCAACTATGAGGGTATCCACGTTACGCTCTTCAACACAGTTTTCAAGCCATTGCAGAAAACGTGCAAACTCCTCATAACGTGGTCTGCCATATAGTTTGTGGCCGAGATGCCAGTCTGAAGTGTGGAGTATTTTCATTGAGAAGGAAAGTATGACTTACTTTAAAGGCGATGCGATAATCTGTTTCAGATCCTTTTTGACTTTGAATCGTCTTCTGGAAATATTACTTTTGACGAGAAGTTTACAGTTGCCAATTCTAAGCTCAGTACCTGCAAAAAGATTTCCCTGAAGATCTATAAAAATATTTTCAATGTTGCATTTTGTGTTGTTTGCCCCGGTGTCAGTTTCTTCTGCAATTTGTTTCTCTGCAGGACTTCCTGCTCTTGAGTAGAGGGGTGTTCCTGGAATGAGATTCAGCTTAAGAAGTTTCATTTTTGTTTCATCAACAAGTGCTTCCATTTTTCTGATTTTTTTAGACCTGTGACTCCCGCCGTAACGCTGTAACCACTGGATGATATCATCCTGTTGTTGAATCAGCTCCTTCTGAGAGTTGATTACGTAAATGGAGTCTTTCAATATCAACACCTGCAGCAAGCAGTGAAGCCTTGCCATTTTGAGAACCAACGTTATCAACTGTGAGATGGCCACCCGCAATAATATTGCCACCAATGATTGTGGAACCGGGCTTACACCTGATAGCCCCTTTTGCTGAGATATCACTGTAATAAGACTGTCTGCGAACAACTATATTTCCACCGGCGTCAATATGTCCCTGTTCTATAAAGCTGAAATCGACATCACCAAGTGAACTGATGACTGTTTTTTTCCCGGTAATACCACCTTTGATCACGATGTTGGCATTACTTGTTATGGTGGCAGACATGACTTCTTTTTTGATTTCAAGGTCACCAAGAGTACTTACCTTAAACCCGGGTTGGACAGCTCCATGCACAATAACACTGTTTCGTGAGTCAATGTTGCCAGTATTGAAATCAACATCTCCCAGAATATCCTGTTTGGAGCAGACCCATATTTCACTATCATTTACAACTGTAAGGATCCCGTCTTTAGTAGCTTTTACTTCACCGCTCTTTTCCAGGAATTCAACATCATGCTTGATCTTTATTTCAAGGGGGGTTCCACCTTCAGGTTCAATTTTCTGACCAAAGACATCCATTCCCGGTTTACCGGGGACCTCGGGGATTTTGGTGGCTAGCAATTCTCCTTCAGAGACCCCTATCATAAGTTTTCGTTCACGGAAATCTATGCTGCCATCTTCAAGTACTTTTCCCGCAATGGGGCCGATCTCAAAAGCAAACTGTAGATAAGCATCTATCCCAGCTTCAGGGGGGGTGCCTTTTGCTATGGGGATATCGTGGTAGTCGTTGTACCCATTGTTTATGATTTTATGGGCATCCAGAAGAGCAGATTGCTCTATTCCAAAGTGGATCCCCGCTTCAAGAAGAAGTTCTGCCAATGAGTCACTTTTAGCAGTAAACCCATCGGGGATGGGAGGGTGAAGAATAAGCTTAGCCTTCATATTGTTATCTGACACGTTAACAAAAGGGCTGACAGAAATGAGCAGAGTGGGTTCCTCATCTTTGTTTGGGGGCATGATGTCAACTCTGGGGTAGCCAATAATTTCAGCTAGCAGGGTTTCACCATCTTCTGAGAACCGGGTGTTCTTTCCTGCTCGTATGGGGCTTTTTTCAAAACCTTTCTTCGCAAACGTTTCAAAATCCGGGAAAGAGAGAAGGGTCTGGTTTTTTCGGACAAGCTCTGAAACCGTGATTTTTTCCATCTTTGCTTCGTCTTCACCAACTAATATACGTTTTCTGCTAAAGTGGAATGTGGGCTCCAGATACTTCTTTTTTGTATTGTTTGTGTTTTTTGTGTCGCTGCTGTTTGCCATATTGAACTATATAAATTTTCCGGGGGAAGAATTATGAAATGATACTGGGATTAAGGAGTACTAACAGGTGGTCTTAAGGTTTTACTTAATCTTCCACTGTGCAGTCGTTGCCTTCACACTGAATAGCTGCAACAAGAAAGAACGCTTTATAGCCATTTTTTCTTAATTCATGGACAGTCAGCTCGGCTCGCACACCAGTTGTGCAATGTACATACACTTTTTTTTCTTTGGGAATCTCAGAAAGTCTTGAACCTATCTGGTCAAGAGGAATTGATATGCTGTTTTTGAAACTACCGGCATTTACCTCATCAGTGGTACGTACATCAAGGACTACAGTGTTTTTGTCCATTCCATTAACAGCTTTCATGAAATCAGATTTGTTCACTTCATTTTCAGCAATATTTCTGTGCCAGTTGATTTTTGTTTCAACAGGACCCTTAACAATCTTACCACCTGATTTGACCCAACCAGCATAGTTTCCTGCAACGAGGGCAACTTTTTTGTAACCTTCATCACGAAGATCT
>CAMZLK010000214.1 GCA_947311475.1 uncultured Desulfocapsa sp. | reverse complement strand
GGCTTTATCAATATTACTGAAGTCAGTAAAATCAGCGTATCCTTTGGTTGCCTGTACAGCTGTAATTGCAGCGGTCAGAGTAGTTTTACCATGATCAATGTGACCCACAGTACCTACATTGACATGCGGTTTAGTCCTTTCAAATTTTTCTTTTGACATAGTCTTTCCTCAAAATGAATGAGCTATATTCCTCTAATTTTTCTTATAATCTCGTCGGCCCTGCTTTTCTGAACGACGTCATATTTTTCGAACTGCATTGTAAAATTTGCTCTCCCCTGGGTAGCTGACCTAAGGGAAGTTGAATACCCAAACATCTGAGCCAATGGAGCATGTGCTTTTACAATCTGTAAACCTTCGTTGGTTTCGACACCAACAACCTTTGCTCTCTTGGAGTTGAGATCATTCATCATATCTCCAAGATATTCGTCTGGGCACGTAATCTCCAGATTCATAATCGGCTCTAATAAGAGAGGTTCAGCATCTGCTGTTACCCTGCGAATTGCCATGGCCGATGAAATCCCAAACGCCATCTCGGTTGATTCATCCTCTATATAGGATCCTCCAATAAGGGAGACCTTTATATCAGTAACTGGATATCCAATTAAAGGACCAGCGTCGAGGCTATCCCGAATTCCTCTTTCAATGGCACCAAGAAATTCTGACGGTATCTGATCATCTTTTACATGACTTTCAAAGAGGACACCTTCAGATCTTTTCAGTGGTTCAACTTTTATTATTACATGACCGTACTGGCCTTTAGCTCCTGTTTGTTGATCAAACTTGCCTTCACCTTCAGCTATCGCTGACACTGTTTCCTTATAGGAAACCTGAGGCTTACCAACATTTGCATTTGCCTTAAATTCATTCAGCAGCCGATCTACAATAATCTCAAGATGAAGTTCCCCCATCCCTGAGATTATTGTCTGCCCGGTATCCTCATTTTTTGAAATCTTAAACGAAGGATCTTCAAGAGCTATTTTATCAAGTGTTTCAGCTAGCTTTTTTTCGTCCGCTTTACTCTTTGCTTCAATGGCAATTCCGATAACCGGTTCTGGAAATTCCATACTTTCAAGAACTATGAAATCACCACTAGCACACAGTGTATCACCTGTTGTGGAGAACTTGAGACCAATAACTGCGCCTATATCTCCAGCTTTCAGGGTTTGAACTTCTTCTCTTTTATTAGCATGAAGACGAATAAGTTTGCTGATTTTTTCTTTCTTTTTCTTGACAGGGTTAAAAACCTTGTCACCAACTTTTAGGATCCCGGAATAGACACGGATAAAAGCCAGATTCTCAACAAACGTGTCACTCATCAACTTAAAGATAAGTGCTGAAAACTTTTCTTTTGCTTCGGCTTTTCGACTGACCTCCTCACCTTTCTTATCGAATCCAACCATTGGAGGAACGTCCAAGGGAGATGGAAGGTAATGAATAATTGCGTCTAACAAAGGTTGTATACCTTTGTTTTTAAAAGCACTCCCACAAAGAACAGGAACCAAATCCAAATTCAGGGTAGCATTTCTTAAGGCACGATAAATCTCAGTCGCAGATACAGATGTATCATCAAGGAATTTTTCCATGATCCCATCATCGAAGTCGGCCAACTTCTCGATGAGTACCATATGTGCGGCCGTGAATCTGTCCCGATATTCTTCCGGGATATCTTTTTCTATGATTTCCTGTCCAAGTGTTTCCTGATCAAAGAGATACATCTTATTCTCAATAAGATCAATAACACCTTCGAACTCTGATTCCGCTCCGACAGGAATCTGAAGAACAACCGGATTTGCCCCCAGTCGTTCTTCCATCATTGCTACAGCTCGTTCAAAATCAGCCCCGACACGATCCATCTTATTAATGAAGGCGATTAGAGGTATTTTGTACTTCTCAGCCTGTCTCCAGACTGTTTCCGATTGAGGCTCAACTCCTCCCACGGCACAAAAGACAGCAACTGCACCATCCAGTACCCGTAAGGAACGTTCTACCTCAACGGTAAAGTCAACATGACCAGGCGTATCAATAATGTTAATTCTTTTGGATTTCCAGGTACAACTTGTTGCAGCTGAGGTAATCGTAATTCCTCTCTCCTGCTCCTGTTCCATCCAATCCATGACAGCAGCACCGTCATGGACCTCGCCAATCTTATATGATCGGCCAGTATAATACAATATTCGTTCTGTTGTAGTAGTCTTCCCCGCATCAATATGGGCCATAATGCCAATATTGCGAACATCGGATAGATCTTTATTATCAGCCATCAGCAAACCTTTAACCGGACAAGCTTTTCAGCTGACACAACAAAACCGTTTAAAGACGTTAGGTCATCCCCTACCAGCGGTAGTGAGCAAAAGCTTTGTTGGCTTCTGCCATTCGATGAGTATCGTCACGTTTTTTAACAGCAGCTCCACGATCATTATATGCATCAAGTAACTCTGCAGCAAGTTTTTCAGACATGGATCTTCCAGATCTCGCCTTTGCAAAAGCGATGATCCAGCGAATCGCAAGAGCATTACGACGAACCTGACGAACTTCCATTGGCACCTGATAAGTTGCACCACCTACACGTCTGGATTTTACTTCGACCTTTGGTCGAACCTTATCCATTGCCTCTTCAAATACAGTGAGAGGATCTTCGTCAGTAACTTTGGACTCTACTATATCCATGGCATCATAAAAGATTCTCATGGCAATGGATTTTTTCCCCTGCTCCATAATACCGTTGGTAAACTTAGCAACCAGAACGGAATTAAAACGTGGATCAGGAGTAATCTTTCGTTTTTCTATTATCTTTCTACGTGGCATCTTATTCCCCTATTAACAACTCAGATTCAGCTTATTTCGGACGCTTGGCGCCATATTTGGAACGACCTTTCCGTCTGTCAGAAACGCCCAGAGTATCAAGGGTACCACGAACGATATGATATCGAACACCAGGAAGATCCTTTACACGACCGCCACGAATAAGAACAACTGAATGTTCCTGCAAGTTGTGTCCAATACCTGGAATGTAGGAAGTTACTTCGATTCCATTGGTCAACCGAACCCTTGCCACCTTCCTAAGAGCTGAATTTGGTTTCTTTGGAGTGGTTGTATAGACTCGAACACACACGCCACGTTTTTGAGGGGCGCCTTTCAGTGCGGGAGTAACACTCTTCTTGATCTGTTTTTTTCTGCCCTGCCGAATGAGCTGATTAATTGTTGGCATTAGCTTTACTGCTCCTGTTCACGTATATTTGAATGTCGTAAATTATTCATCACACCAGGCCATATAAATGAGCCGAGCACGAAAGGGAGAATAAATACTCTGTCAGTAACTTCTTGTCAAGCAGAAAAATATTTATTTCTCGTAAATTCATTCACTCATCGGGATCAAATACGAGCTTGTTTTGATCCCGATTCTCTTAAAAACCCTTTGTCAGACCTGTTCCTGCGGAAATGAGCCGTCCCATGATCACGTTTTCTTTCAAACCCACCAGAGTATCCACTTTTCCCTGCATTGCAGCATTGGTGAGAACCTTAGTGGTCTCCTGGAAGGAAGCCGCTGAAATAAAGCTTTCAGTGGATAGAGATGCCTTGGTGACACCAAGAAGAAGTGGTTCAGCCATACAGGGTACTTTCCCTTCCGAAAAGAGGCGATCACGTTCATCTTCGAAATCCCACCACACAACTTGTGACCCCATCATGAACTTGGAATCTCCAGCGTTTGTTATCTGCACACGTCTTAGCATCTGACGGACAATGACTTCAATATGCTTGTCATTTATTTTAACACCCTGAAGACGATAAACCTCCTGCACCTCATTCACCAGGAATTTGGCAAGTTCCTTGACACCTAATACCTTGAGAATATCATTTGGTATAATAGTACCTTCCATCAACGGTTCACCGGCCTGAACATAATCACCCTCGTGGACGATTATATGTTTCACCTTTGGCACCAGATATTCCTGCGGTTCACCAAATTCTGGGGTTACAACCACACGGAGTTTGCCTTTCAGTTCTTTACCAAAGCTGACACGACCATCAATGTGCGTGATAATAGCGGGTTCTTTGGGTTTTCGAACTTCAAAAAGCTCTGCTACCCGTGGAAGTCCACCTGTAATATCCTTGGTTTTACTACTCTCTCGAGGAATTCGACCAATTACGGTTCCAGCAGTGATGGCGTCCCCTTCTTCCAGTGAAATAATTGATCCCACGGGTAGTGAATACCTGGCAAAAGCTTCAGAACCTGGAATTTTCAGGGTCTTATTCCCCTTCTCACCCTTAATGGAAATACGAGGCGAAAGTTGAACTCCTGATGGCGTTGGAACAATAACCTTACTGGATTTTCCCGTTACACCATCAACTTTCTCCTGCATGGTGGAACCTTCTATAATATCGCCAAATTTTATAAAACCACCAATTTCAGAAACAATTGGTATGGTATAGGCATCCCACTCAGCAAGAATTGTTGCAGGTTCTACAGTCGCTCCCTCATCCACCAGGATCTGAGCACCATAACTCACCTTATGACGTTCACGCTCTCGTCCCTGTTCATCGAGTACCGCTATCTCTGCATTGCGGTTCATTACAATCTTAATACCTTCTGAGTTTTCAACTGAATGCAGATTATTAAATGTGATTTTACCAGCTCTTTGACTCTGAATCTCAGCCTGTTCAACAGCACGACTTGCAGTACCACCAATATGGAACGTACGCATTGTAAGCTGAGTTCCTGGCTCACCAATGGATTGGGCGGCGATTATACCAACAGCCTCTCCCCTGTTGACCATATGGCCACGACCAAGATCACGCCCATAACACTGAGCACACACTCCACGACGAGCACGGCAGGTAAGAACAGAACGAATCCGTACCTTATCTATACCTGCTTCATCTATCGCCTTAACCAGTGCTTCAGTAATTTCCTGACCCGATTCAACGATGATTTTCTCTTCGTCAAAAGGATCAACAACATCTTCCTGAGCGACACGACCTAGGATTCGATCACCAAGTGGAACAATGATTTCACCACCATCGAGTAGTGGCTCCGCAATAATTCCATCGAGAGTCAAACAATCATCCATAACGATGGTTGAATCCTGTGCCACATCAACCAGCCGACGGGTAAGATATCCAGAGTTGGCAGTTTTAAGGGCCGTATCGGCTAGACCTTTACGAGCGCCATGTGTGGAAATAAAATACTCAAGAACACCGAGTCCCTCACGAAAACATGCTTTAATGGGGGTTTCAATAATGGCACCTGATGGTTTTGCCATAAGCCCTCGCATACCGGCTAGTTGACGAATCTGATCACGGGAACCACGGGCTCCGGAATCTGCCATTAAATAAATGGAGTTAAAACTATCCGCCTTAACTATTTTACCATCTTTGGTCTCGAATTCATCAATCTTAATCTCATCCATCATCTCATTGGCCACATCTTCTGTAACCTTTGACCAGATATCAACAACCTTATTGTATTTCTCACCAGAGGTGATAAGACCGTCAGAGTATTGCTGACTCACATCGAGAACCTCTTTCTCAGCCTTACCAACGAGTTTTTTCTTGCTCTCAGGAATTTTCATATCTGCAATACAGATAGAAATTCCAGCTTGAGTTGCATATTCGTAGCCAATATCTTTCAAACGGTCAGCGAGAATAACAGTGTCTTTTGTTCCAGCGTGCCTGTAGGTATAGTCGATAAGCTGGGCCAGGGCCTTTTTGCTCATAACCTTGTTTACCTCACTAAACGGCACAGTATCCGGAAGAAGATCTCCAAGTAATATACGCCCAATGCAGGTTTCCACCATCTCACCATCCATACGAACAGTTATAACAGCCTGGAGATCAACCGCATCGTAATCATAGGCAATTCTGGCTTCAACAGGGCCAGAGAAAATCTTCCCTTCACCTTTTGCATTGATCCGTGTCCGGGTCATATAGTACAAACCAAGAACAATATCCTGGGAAGGGATAATAATAGGTTCACCATTTGCAGGAGAAAGGATGTTGTTGGTGGACATCATCAAAACTCGGGCCTCAACCTGAGCCTCAACAGACAATGGCACATGAACCGCCATCTGATCACCATCAAAGTCCGCATTAAATGCTGCACAAACAAGCGGATGAAGTTGAATTGCTTTTCCCTCGATAAGAACTGCCTCAAAGGCCTGCATACCGAGTCTATGAAGCGTTGGGGCACGGTTTAAGATAACTGAACGTTCAGTAACCACTTCGTCAAGAACATCCCACACCTCTTTGGCACCCTTTTCCACCATCTTTCGGGCACTTTTAATGGTGGTAACAAAACCCTGATTTTCCAGTTTGTTATAGATAAATGGTTTAAAGAGCTCAAGGGCCATTTTCTTAGGGATACCACACTGATGCAAGCGAAGATGCGGGCCAACAACGATGACGGAACGACCGGAATAATCGACACGTTTACCGAGAAGATTCTGACGGAAACGTCCCTGTTTTCCTTTCAGCATATCTGACAAAGATTTGAGAGGACGTTTATTGGCACCGGTAATGACTCGACCACGGCGACCATTATCAAAAAGAACATCAACAGCCTCCTGAAGCATTCTTTTTTCATTACGAATAATGATATCTGGCGCATCCAGTTCAAGGAGGCGTTTTAAACGATTATTACGGTTAATAACACGACGATAGAGGTCATTGAGATCACTTGTTGCAAACCGACCACCTTCAAGAGGCACCAGAGGACGCAGATCCGGTGGTAAAACAGGGATTACCTGAAGAACCATCCACTCAGGACGATTTCCGGAATCACGAAAAGCTTCAATTACATGGAGGCGTTTTCCATATTTTTGTCGTTTTGTTTTGGAATTAGTGGTCGACATCTCTTCGCGGAGAGTCTTGGAAAGTTCCACGAGATCCTGGGAAGCGAGAAGTTCATGGATAGCCTCAGCACCAATGCCAACTTCAAATTCACCGGGGTGTTCTTCACGCATCTGACGATACTCTTCTTCAGTGAGCAATGTTCCAGCAGGAACAGCCTCAGTTTCTGAGTAGGTCACTGCGTATTGTTCAAAATAAAGCACTTTTTCAAGTTGCTTTAAGGTAAGATCAAGTACAGCGCCAATTTTGGATGGCAGACTTTTTAGGAACCAGATATGAGCAACAGGTGCAGCAAGGCTGATATGACCGAGACGTTCACGACGAACTTTGGATTGAATGACTTCAACGCCACATTTTTCGCAAACAACACCACGGTGTTTCATGCGTTTATATTTTCCGCAGTTACACTCAAAATCTTTAACAGGACCAAAGATTTTTGCACAGAACAACCCATCTCTTTCTGGCTTGAATGTACGGTAATTTATGGTTTCAGGCTTCTTTACCTCACCATGAGACCAATCCATGATTTTTTCAGGTGAAGCGATTGAAATCTGTACCTTATTAAACTTAACTGGACCTTTCGGTTTTTTAAAAAAATTGAATAGCTCTTCCACGAAAGTACATCCCCCTCAGTATAGGGTTTAAAAAACAAGAAAATAGAAACAAAGACCCTGTATGGCTGTATCTTCAGACAACACAGGGTAACAGAAATTAGAGTTCCTATTATTCAAGAAGTTCCATATCTAAACAGAGTCCCTGGAGCTCTTTCACAAGTACGTGAAAGGATTCGGGAAGTCCTGTTGTAAGAAAGTTATTCCCTTTAACAATTCGTTCGTACATGGTGGTTCGACCTTCGACATCATCAGACTTAACAGTCAAAAATTCTTTAAGAGTATAGGCAGCGCCATAGGCCTCCATGGCCCAAACTTCCATCTCACCAAGTCGCTGGCCACCGAATTGTGCTTTACCACCCAAAGGCTGTTGGGTGACGAGTGAGTAAGGACCAGTTGAACGGGCATGAATTTTATTGTCAACAAGATGATGGAGTTTCAACATATACATAACACCAACGGTTACCTTATTGGCAAAAGCATCTCCGGTAAGACCATCATAAAGTTGGCTCTGCCCTACTTCATCAACACCGGCTTCAACAAGAAGTTTGCGAATCTGTTCTTCAGGAGCACCATCAAAAACAGGTGTAGCCACATGGATGCCGCGATAATGTTTACGGCACCAATCAAAGAGTTCGGCATCACTCAAGTTACCTACAATCTTTTTATACTCCTCTTTGGAATAGACAGCCTGCATTTTGGTTTTTATGGCATCAAGTTCGCCTGCAATGGCAAGATCTGAAAGCTGCTTTCCAATTTTCTTTGCCGCAAAACCAAGGTGCACTTCAAGCACCTGCCCCACATTCATACGAGAAGGAACACCAAGAGGATTCAAGACGATATCAACCGTGGTTCCATCTGCAAAAAATGGCATATCTTCTTCTGGGAGTAGTCTTGACACAACACCTTTGTTTCCATGGCGTCCAGCCATTTTATCCCCAACAGAAAGCTTACGCTTTGTGGCAACATAGACTTTCACCATTTTTACAACACCCGGGGGAAGATCATCTCCCTTCTGCATACGGGTAATGATACCATCATAGCGTTCTGCTATGAGTTTTTTCTGTTTATCATACCTTTCGTATGCAGCGTCGATGTCAGATTCAAATTTTGATTTCTCAGAAAAATCTATCTGCCCAAGTTGGGCAAAACCTACATCTTCTGCAAATTCAGCTTTCATCTTTTTGCCAAGTTTAACAAGGACATTGCCATCTTTATCACATACATCCTGTTTCACTGTACGACCTTCCATGAGTTCACCGATCTCACGGCAGACACCATGCTTCAAACTGGCTAACTCATCATGCTTATCCTTATCAAGGCTCTCAATCTCCATATCTTCAATCATTAGAGATCGTTCGTCTTTATCTACACCTTTACGGGAAAATACCTTTGCATCAATAACAACTCCCTCAACTCCAGGTGGAACTCGAAGAGAAGAATCCTTTACATCCTGGGCTTTTTCGCCAAAGATAGCACGCAGAAGTTTTTCTTCTGGGGAGAGCATTGACTCTCCTTTGGGAGTGACTTTACCAACCAGGGTATCACCAGCACGAACATCTGCACCAATGCGGACAATTCCAGAATCATCAAGATTACGAAGTGTTTCTTCGCTAACGTTTGGAATATCGCGAGTTATTTCTTCTTTGCCAAGTTTCGTATCTCTGGCCATTGTCTCAAAGACTTCAATATGGACCGATGTAAAAGTATCTTCTTTAAGCAAGCGTTCGTTAATAAGAATGGAATCCTCAAAGTTAAATCCACGCCATGGCATAAAAGCAATGGTCACATTCTTACCAAGTGCAAGCTCTCCTTCTTCACAGGATGGTCCATCAGCCAGAACGGTTCCTTTATCAACCCGTTCTCCGGGATACACAAGAGGATTCTGGGTAAAACAGGTATTCTGGTTAGATTTCTTATATTTGGAAAGTCGATAAACACCAACACCTGTATCAAAGCCATCAACACCTGGATGGTCGTAGCGGACAACAATCCGATTAGAATCAATTTCCTCAACAACACCATGATCTCCGGCCAGTAAACATGCACCGGAATCTCGGGCAACATATCGCTCCATGCCGGTTCCGACAAATGGTGCAGCAGTGATCATAAGCGGAACAGCCTGTCGCTGCATGTTAGATCCCATCAGAGCACGGTTAGCATCATCATTTTCAAGAAAAGGTATCAGGGACGCGGCTACGCTCACAAGCTGATTGGGTGCTATATCCATATAGGTGACCTGATCAGCGTTCACCGTGATAACCTCACCCTCATCACGAACAATCAATCTTTCGTCAATAATTTTATTCTTTTTATCAAGCTTAATGGCAGCAGGGGCAATGAGTTGTTTCTGTTCCTGAAGTGCACTTAAATATTTAACCTCATCAAGAACGATGGCATCATCAACTTTACGATAAGGCGTTTCGATAAATCCGTATGGATTAACACGGGCATAGGTTGCAAGAGATACGATCAAACCAATGTTTGGGCCCTCAGGAGTTTCAACGGGACAGATACGTCCATAGTGTGTGGGGTGAACATCACGCACCTCAAACCCTGCGCGTTCCCGTGACAAGCCACCAGGTCCAAGAGCAGACAAGCGACGTTTATGGGTCACCTCCGACAAAGGATTGGTCTGATCCATAAACTGAGATAACTGAGAAGTTCCAAAGAACTCCTTGATTGCAGCAGAGATTGGTTTGGGATTCACAAGATCATGGGGCATCATGGTTTCAACTTCCTGCAGGGTCATGCGTTCTTTGATTGCACGCTCCATGCGGATAAGGCCCATGCGGTATTGATTTTCAACAAGCTCACCAACTGTTCTAACCCGACGATTACCGAGGTGATCAATATCATCAACTTCTCCCTGGCTGTCCTTGAGGCGGACCAGAAAAAGGACCGATTCAATGATGTCATCTTTAGTGAGTGCACGATGATCAATATCAGTCTCCAAACCAAGACGGGCATTAATTTTATATCGACCTACCTCAGAAAGATCATATAGATCTTTATTGAAAAAAAGATTATTGAAGAAGGTCTTTGCAACTTCAATGGTGGGAGGACTTGACGGTCTGAGTCTGCGATAAATTTCTAAAATAGCTTCTTCGCTGCTATTCGCTTTATCAAGTGCCAATGTTTTACGGAAAGCTTCTGAATAAGTAATACCGTCGATATAGAGTATTTCAAAATCTGTAATACCACCTTCAGAGATTCCGTCCAGCATGCCTTCTGTAAGTGCTACATTTGCAGCAGCGAGTAACTCTCCAGTTTCGGGCTGCACGATATCTTTTACCAAGAAGCTATTTAAAAGTTTTTCTTTGGAAATTTTTAGAAATTCAATACCAGCTTTAACCAGTCTTTTGCAAAGAGCTTTTCCAAGCTTCTTTCCTTCCTTACCCAGAATATCACCAGTTTTGGGATCTACGAGATCAAATTCGAGACGCTGGCCCTGAACAGTATCTGGGTTAAATTCAATATAGTAAGTATCATTTTCAAACTTAACCTTTAGGGTAGGATAGAATTTACGAAGAAGTTTCTCTCCATTATAATTTGGTTCTTCCCCCTCTTCCTGTTCATAATCCAATGCCTTGAGAAGTGTAGTAACTGGGAACTTCCGACGCCTGTCGATTCGTACATGAAGCACATCTTTAATATCAAATTCAAGATCAATCCAGGATCCGCGTACAGGTATAATACGAGCAGAGTAAAGCAATTTACCACTGGAATGTTTCTTCCCATTATCGTGGGTGAAAAAGAGGCCTGGAGAACGCTGAAGTTGTGAGACTATTGCACGCTCGGTACCATTAACCACAAAGACACCATCTCCTGTCATTAATGGCAGAGCACCAAGAAATACTTCCTGTTCCTTAATATCACGTATGGTCTGTACTTCAGTTTCTTCATCAACATCAAATGTGATCAGTCGTACGGTGATCTTCACTGGAATATCATAGGTCATTCCACGTTGTTGACATTCAGCGATGGTATATTTGGGAACGCCAAAAGAATAACTGACAAATTCCAGAGAACAATGCCCGTTAAAATCATTAATAGGAAAGACATTCTTAAAAATAGCCTGTAAACCAAAATCACCTCTTTCATTTGGATCAACGTCTATCTGCAGAAATTTCTCATAGGAGATTCGCTGCATGGAAATCAGATGCGGTGGCTCCATAACAGATGGTGCCTTGGCAAAGTTTTTTCTTACTCTTTCCATAATTTACCTCAAGATGCCTTTAACAAAAATTGTATACCCGAAAACAGATATTTGTATCTGACGGGATTAAACGACCTGGCAGTAACCACTGCAGAATCGGGAAATTTAAAAGGGATGATACTTCTGGTTCGGTGGGATCAGACTAATACGATTAGTAAAAACAGAACAACAATTGGATAGAGCAGAACAATCATTTATAGCGTACATTTTCATATTAATACACGGGTATGTTAGTATCAGGCTCAATATGTAAGGTCAGAGAAAAGCAGCTATCACACTGATATTATGCTTTTTTGTTTAAAACCTTATCCGTTTTTGTAAAAACTACGATACGCTACACGGCATTTAGCCTGTAGCGTATCGTCAAGATCAGGTTTTCAACAGCAATGCTGAAAAACCATATATGAAACGTTTTATTTGATTTCTACAGTTGCACCAACTGCTTCAATCTGTGTTTTGAGTTCTTCAGCCTCTTCTTTGGTCACACCTTCTTTGAGAGGTGCTGGTGCACTTTCAACAAGACCTTTAGCTTCTTTCAACCCAAGAGAAGTGATGGCGCGAACTTCTTTAATAACTTTAATCTTTGCATCACCAACAGATGCGAGAATTACATCAAATTCCGTTTTCTCTGCAGCAGCTTCTCCACCTTCTGCTGGGGCACCAGCAACGGCAACAGCAGCAGGTGCTGCAGCAGAAACACCAAATTTCTCTTCGAGTTCTTTAATGAGCTCAGAAAGCTCGAGAACAGACATATTAGCTAGGAAATCAATTACATCATCTTTAGATACAGCCATTAGTATATACCTCTAAATTTAATCGTTTTATAAAAGTGATGGTCAGCGTATCCGGCGACCATTTTTTGTAATCATCAGATCTATGCTTGTTCCTTTTGATCCTTAATTGCCTGTAAACCATACAGAAATGTGCGAGGAACTCCTGAAAGAACCTGTACAAGCCCTGTGGGTACACTATTAAGCACTGAAAGAAACTGTCCAAGCATTACCTCCTTGGAAGGAAGTTTGGACAGAGCAATCAAATCATCTGAAGATATTTTCTCTCCATCAAGGGCGGCAACACGAATTTGCATTTTTTCATGATCTTTAGCAAAATTCGCAAGTGCCTTTGCTGGCGCAACCGGATCATCATAGCCCAAAACTACGGCTGTGGTTCCTGTGAAATCATCTAAAAGCATATCACTGGCTGTATCCGCTACTGCCCTCTTTAGAAGAGTGTTCTTGGCAATGCGTATTTCAGAATCACAGCTACGCAATTGAATGCGAAGTTCCTGTAATTCAGAAACCGTCAAACCACAATAGTCAGTCACCACAGTAAACTTGGCACGGTTGAATGAATCATTCAACTCGGAGACTATAGCTGTTTTATCATCACGGTTCAAAGTACTCCTCCTTAATCGGTTTTTTTTACTCTTTTACTTTATTTGAATTTCAAATAAAACGCCTTAGAGTCTCAACAGCGGATACGGTAAAATATATCTTTTTGGGAAATATTTTTCCTTTGCCTCGGCAGGACACAATATGTGATTAAACCTCGCGGAACCTGCTGTCTTCGACTTTTCTTAGTTGTACTGCATATATTATAAAACTGCTCCCTACTTGACTGCTGCAGTAAGAGCAATGGGGTCAAGCTTAATACCAGGTCCCATTGTAGAAGAAATGGTCACTGAACGTAAATAAATCCCTTTGGCAGAGGATGGTTTTAACTGAATTACCTTGTCAACAAAGGCTTTCAAATTGTCACACATTTTTTCTTGACCGAAAGAACACTTTCCAATACCGGCATGAATAATACCTGTTTTTTCTACACGAAAATCAACCTTACCACTCTTAATTTCTTTTATGATATTAGCAAGATCAAAAGTTACCGTTCCAAGTTTGGCATTTGGCATGAGATTTCTAGGTCCAAGAACACGACCAATCTTACCAACTGTCCCCATCATATCTGGAGTTGCAACTGTTTTGTCAAACTCAAGCCAACCTTCTTTAATTTTTTCAACCAGGTCATCGCCACCTACAAAATCAGCACCTGCCTCTTTTGCTTCAGTTTCTTTATCACCTTTTGCAAAAACAAGAACTCTGGTATCTTTTCCTGTACCATGGGGAAGTACAACAGATGAACGTACCATCTGATCCGCATGACGAGGATCAACTCCTAGTTTCATCGCAATATCGACAGTCTCATCAAATTTTGCAAAGGAACTGGAAAGTACAAGTTTTACAGCTTCTTCTAATGTATATTGAGCTGTTGTATCAATATTTTCAACTTTATTTCTAAAATTCTTACCGTGTTTCGGCATATCAGCCTCCTACTCTCCAAAGATCGTTTTCTTCTGAAGTACGATCACAGCAGTATGTTAAGATTATAAAAGGAGGTACCATGTATGAGCTATAAGGAAAAGAGCATGTATTCAGATTCTCCTCTACTTCTGCCTGTACCTGGCCCCTCGAAGAGGTGCAACCATCAACCCAAAACGGTAATACCCATACTTTTTGCGGTGCCAGCAATTATTTTACTCGCAGCATCCAGATCATACGCATTAAGATCAGGCATTTTTGTTTCTGCTATTTCACGAACCTTGTCCATACCAATTTCCGCTACACGCTCACTCTTAGGATTTGAGGAAGCTTTTTGTAAACCTGCGGCCTTCATCAGTAAAACTGAAGCTGGTGGGGTTTTGGTTATATAACTAAAGGATCTATCAGCAAAGACAGTAATTACTACTGGTACAATGGTATCTCCCATTGATTGGGTCTTCGCATTAAAAGCTTTACAGAACTCCATAATATTCACACCATGCTGACCCAATGCAGGTCCTACAGGTGGAGATGGATTGGCTTTTCCGGCCGGAATTTGTAATTTGATGTATGCCGAAATTTTCTTGGCCATTTTGAACTCCTACTCTACATGAGAGTTTTTTTCTTTTTTAACTTAAAAATATATATTTATAGATCAAGTATTTGAAACTTGGATGTATTCTAATTCAACTGGTGTTTCTCTACCGAAAATAGATACCATAACTTTGACCCTGCCTTTTTCCGGATAGACTTCGTCAACAACACCCTGAAAATTTGCAAAAGGACCATCAGTAACTCTTACAGCTTCACCAATTTCAAAAATAACTTTTGGTCTCGGAGCTTCAGCACCATCCTGTATTCGACCAATGATCTTCTGTGCATCTTCTTCAGGAAGCGGTGTTGGATTTTCATCATCTCCGACAAAACCAACGACACGTGGCATATTATCATGAAGTACATGCCAGGTGGTATCATTAAGATCCATGGAAACCAGCATATACCCTGGAAAAAACTTTCTCTCTGAAGTTTTCCTCTTTCCCTTGACCATCTCAACAACTTGCTCAGTAGGGACCAGGATTTCACCAAAAGAATCGTCCAATCCCTGTTTTCTGATTCTATCCTCAAGGGTCAATTTGACCTTGTCTTCAAAGCCTGAATGAACCTGCAATATGTACCATTGTATTGCCATGAGATAATTATCAGTTAAGGGTAATGCCTGAGACATAAATATCAGGCGGGGATTAATGAGAAAGCTTAAATTCTCGATTTAACGAAGAATCGAGTCAATCAGTTTCCCAAGTAACATATCAACAGATCCAAGGTAAGCAGAGGCCAGAATAGAAAAAACAATGACCACTCCGGTAAGGCTTAAAGTAGTCTTTTTATCAGGCCAGACAATCTTGGTAAATTCGACTTTTACTTCATCAATAAATGCTTTAATTTGAGAAGGGGAAAAAGGAGACTTATTAACTTTTTCCAACTCCTTTCTTTTGATGGCTTTTGTCTTTTTACCCATGCTCTTTAACCAATTTCTGTTAATACAATATTTACCATATTGAAGGATTACTACATAAATGGCAGGCCAGGAGGGACTCGAACCCCCAGCATCCGGATTTGGAGTCCGGCGCTCTACCAATTAGAGCTACTGGCCTGTGCAAAATAAGATACTATTTTGTTTCTTTATGAGGTGTATGTGTCCTGCAAAACGGACAATATTTTTTAAGCTCCAACTTTCCTGGAGTATTTCTTTTATTTTTAGTCGTCGTATAGTTACGGCGCTTACATGTACCACATGCAAGAGTTACAATATCTCTCATGATAATTCCTGTTATCTAAACCACATTACGGATAAACCCTAATGTGGTTTTAGAAGTTTTTATTACTAACGCAGATAAACTGCAAGTAAGTGCCTCAAAGGTCTCTCTTCGTCCACTATCTGTTGCTGTTTACAACGTTTTGATATTATTTTACTCTCACAGATTCTTGTTTTTTATTACAGGAGCCATGAAGTAAAGCAGTAAAATTATTCGATGATTTCACTAACAACGCCGGCACCAACTGTTCTACCACCCTCACGGATTGCAAAACGAAGTCCAACATCCATTGCAATTGGGGTGATAAGCTCACCAACTACATGTACATTGTCTCCAGGCATTACCATCTC
>CAMZLK010000213.1 GCA_947311475.1 uncultured Desulfocapsa sp. | reverse complement strand
GCAAGAGTTGTTTGCCCTGTCAAGGCTACGTAGCGTAGCGGAGTACCCGAAGGGTTTAGCCTTTACAGGGTAAACAACTCTTGCTACATCTTATAATTTACGACAAATGAAAAAACTTGCATTGATTTACCCACAGATTCTCCGGAAGAGCCCACCATGAACATAGGCAAAACAGAAAAAGAAAAACAAGAAATGCGAAAGAAAAGTGACTGGAACTATATGATTCCCAAATAGCGCATGAACACCTGGCAAACAATTGGCTGGAACAGTATCAGCCTTTCCTGCCCTCCAGAATGGGAAACGATTGTAACAAGTGCTACCCACCTTCTTTTTGAAAAAGATTTTCAGCCTGTTTTCGAACTACGCTGGCAAATAGAGAATAAACAGAAGAAAAAATCCATCCAGGCCAATCTGAATAAAATAGCCAGCGAGACCGGATTACTTGTACAGGATTCCCTTCCACCACACTGGAAAAAGCTGCAAGAAACATATGCGATTAAACTTCTCGCTGATAATGAAAGCAGAGAATTAAAAGCTGCAATTTTCATTTGCAAGGAATGTGGGGCGACTCTTCTGCTCTACTTTTTTTATGATCTTGCAACAAAGCACTCTTTGGATTTAACAAAAGTTCTCTCTTCAATCAGCTGCCATGACGACGGAGAACCTGATACCTTCAAATGGATTATCCAGGACTTCACGATCCTTCTTCCTAAGCGTTTTAGCTTAAGCGGCCATAATTTTGGTGCAGGACTTACCAGAATTTCATTTACTGATTCCAGTCTGACCATGCACCTTTGCCGACTTGCAGGCGCAGCCCAACGTTTACAGGATTCATCCCTCCCTGCTCTTCTAACTCTCCTGGGTGACCTGGAAATTGACGCGCAGGAGATAGTTCAACAGGAATTTTCAGCCAGTCATTATTCCTCCCCTTCAATTTTCCAGCAGATACGCTCTCGAGTGAAACGAAAGGCCCCTTTTCACTGGGCAAGCCTGCGTCACCATCCTGAACATGATCGTTTAAGTGGACTTTTCTTCTTTGATAAAAAACCAATTTCTGAAGATCTTGTTAAAACCACCATGGACAGCTATGAAATCTTCTCCCTCTGATCACAAGGAGTTCCTTAGTCGTACGGAGTCCCTTGCCTGTATCCCCAGAAAAAATGACGAGATCAACTGGCAGGTGCTTGCAAACGGCAATATTCTTTTTACTTACGCAATTCCCTTAAGTCGTTTCTTCACGGCATTGCACCAGAAATTCAGTAAAAATAAAACTGAAGCACCAACAAAAAAACTTCAGCTTGATCAGATGGGCAGCTTTGTCTGGCATCTTATCGACGGAAAAAACACCGTAAAAGAAATCATTAAACGTTTTGCAAAGGACCATAAGGTAACAAGCCAGGAGGCTGAGACTGCTGTGGCCGCTTTTTTAAAGACATTGGGACAGCGCGGGTTTATCGGTCTTTATGACCCAAGGGATAGCCAGGGAAAATCATAACCGTTTTTGAAGTAACTGCAGATCCTGCCAGGTTGCGTTTTTCATTTCAGGATTCTGAAGCAGATACCCCGGATGATACGTGGGTAATAACGGGATTTCAACTCCATCAGCCGCCTGATAGGCATGAAACCGTCCACGCAGTTTTGACAGGGGTTGGGACTGACGGAGCAGGGTTCTTGTGGCCACCATCCCCATGGTACAGATAAGTTGTGGAGAAGCTGCACTGATCTGACGTTGCAGGTAGGATGAACAGGCATCAATATGCTCCGCCTGGGGTTGGATATCAGAGCCTACTCCACATTTAATTAGATTGGTGATAAAAGCCTCTTCCATTGGAAGATTTATGGCGGTGAGCATTCGCGCTAGCATCTGATCTTCTTCAAGTCCAAAAACTGCCTGCAGCCCTGAACCTTCAAAAACCGGCAGCCAGTGGCCAATGATAAAAAGACGAATTGTTGCACCACCTCCCCTTCCTGCAACAACGGTTGATCGATTCCTGCAAAGTGCACAGCTTCTGCACTGCATCACTTCGCCTGCAATCTCCTTTAATCCTGTCTGGTCTACTTTTTTTATTACTGGCGTGGAGCTGGTAACACCTTTTTCTTTTCCTTTTTCTGGAATAACCGCTCCTGCAGAAGCGTTTGGGCGCCTGCGAAGGGCAAAAAATGTTTTCAGCTCATCCAATACAGGGTAGTGAGCGATTGAACTCGCCTGATGAGACGCAACAACACCGCGAATATCATTCAGCAGCTCTGTTATATTTTCTTCTCTGTCCAGATCTTGCTTCAAAACATCATTCCTTTTCCCTGTCAGCTCTTGACAAAAAACAAAAAAAGATAAATTCTATAAGAGACTTCACTTAAATACTAACACTTCTTTTCACATATTTTCCTTTAAGGAGACACACATGCCAATTTATGAATTTCACTGTGAGGACTGCGGCAAAAACTTTGAAAGCCTTGTTATGATAGCCACCGCCCTGGACAGTGTTACCTGCAAACACTGCAAAAGTTCAAACATCAAGAAAATGCTCTCTGCAACCAGCAGTAAACCTGCGTCTGGCAGTGCTATTCCTGCTGGAGCTCTTTCTGGTTGTTCATCCTCTTCAGGATTCTCCTGAGCATAGGATAATGTAAGCCCGTGAGGCTTTCAAAACAAACCGGAGTTTTATACTAAGCCCCGGTTATTTTTTCTTCTTTTTTTTGGCAAAGTCAAAGACCATCTCATTTTCTTTTAACATTCCATATTCTTCTCTGGCCACTTTTTCAAGATAGCCTTTGTCGGTCTGTAGGCGTTCCATATCTTCTTTCATCTCTTTGTTTTGCCTGGTTAAGACTTCCTGTTCCATCTTAAGTTCTGTAAGGTGCTTTTTCTGTTGGTGAAGATAAAACATTCCACTTCCCGGTGCAAAAACAATCCACAAAAGAACTAAAACTGCAATAGCAATGGTAATACGAAATAACTGTTTCCCTTCTACGGCTGAAAGTGGCCTTCTGACCTTTTGCTGTTTTCTCACCATTGTTTTTCCTCGTGACTCTACTACTCATATAATGGTATTAATAAATCAATGATGGCGTCGTAAAAACTCTTCATCTGCTTCGTTGCTGCATTTTTTATTTAATTACGACGTACCCTAGTCCGCCTAAATCAAACAAATAATACGCGCCTCGCTTCTGAAGTTCTTTACTTAGCCATCTCTCAATTAACCTTTTTACGAGTCTCTCAATCAATGAGCAACCCACCACAAAAATCAATATTTCTTGTAAGTGCCTGTCTCGTAGGACTCTGTACCCGCTATGATGGCACCATAAAAGAGAATACAGAGTGCAGAAAGTTCCTGAAAGATCACCTCTACATTCCTGTCTGCCCTGAACAACTTGGCGGAATGCCCACCCCGCGCCCTGCAGCAGACATTCTCAATGGTGATGGTCAGGATGTCCTGCGCGCTAAAGCCCGGGTTTGCACTAAAAAAGGTGAGGATGTAAGTGACTTCTTTATCAAAGGTGCAGAACAAGTCCTGCAGATTGCAGAAAGCCAGGAAATCGCTGGCGTTTGTCTAAAATCCCGAAGCCCATCCTGCGCAATATCCGGAATCATTGGTGTCACAGCTGCTTTACTTAAAATTAATGGTTTTAAACTCTATGAGTTTTAAAACGAAATCCTTACTTGATAGCGTCGTAAAAAACTTCATACCCGAGGCACGGAATTTTATAATCTTTTCAGCGTACCAAGGTACGTTAAAAAGAGAATAAATTTGCAGTAACGAAGGAGATAAAGAGTTTTTACGAGTCCACCTTACTTAACAAACTCGTAAAAAGGTCAAAATCTCGATGGCTAAGTAAAAAGCTTCATATGCGAGGTGCACATTTTTTGTTTAATTTCGGCGTACTAAGGTACGTTGAAATTAAACAAAAAATGTAGCAACGAAGCAGATGAAGAGTTTTTACGACGCCATCATGGTTGATGTTATTGAGGATGTTACAAGATGGATTTCTATCTGTTTTTACGGAGATATGATCTCAGCCCCTGAAGAAAAGGGTGATTTTGTACCGGGTGGGCCCATGGGTGAAGATGCCGTTTGCTTTGACCTTGAAGAACAGGACAACACGCTAATCAAATATATTGAAGAGCGTTTAGACGAAGCATGGGCAAATGCAAAAAAATAATTTTTCAGGCCTTGCAACGAGACTCCAGGGGAAATCATAAAGCTTCATTTTGTAAGCAGGAGCTGTTATTCCCTATAAAACATCCCCAGTTTTTTTCTGCGCTTTTCAAGGATATCACCACTGTTTTCCCAAAGAGCCAGCAGCTCCTCCAGCTTTTTCTGTTTTGTGACTTCATTCCAGGATAGTATGGCGGGGTGTGGTTCCGGGCTTGCATCAATATTTACTTCAGGCAGACGCAGCAGATACGTGTCCCCCCTGACATCGAGTAATATTTGTGCAATACCCAGGTCTGCAATGGCCCTTGCCACCGCAGCATCACTGCGAAAAAGAATGGAAAATCCTCCCCTGTACGGGTTACTTCGATTCACTGCCCGTAATACCTGACAGCCCCATTTCTCAAGATGATCAACAAAGGCTTGCAGGAGTTCTGTATCTTCTACACATTTCATCTGACCATAATACCCCCACAGACTTACTTTGACTATCTCAAAAACAGACAAAGGCTGATGAAGATTTCTCTCCATCAGCCTTTACAGCCAACATACAGCCCAACGATTTATCTGTTTCTAAACATTCCAAGTGATCCCGGATGGTGCATATCTTCTTCCATTTCCACCGTATGACACACAGCACACCCTTTATCGGCTGCAATGGGATATGGGTTCTGCTGATACTGAGTAGGTTGCAGGGAACTCACACCTTTCCCGTACGGACTCTCGGCAGGATAAAGAGAATGCGGTTGACCATGGCAGGAACTGCAGAGCACGGCAGCAGTTTCCCCCATACGATTATGATACAGCCCGCTCTCATCTTCAGTCCAGGCATTAAAAGCTGTATCCGTTTCCGGAGGTTGGAAATCAACATGACAGGTGAGACAATCCGGCTCCATAATCCATGGAGTTCGGGGATTAATATCAGCAATATCAGTTTCCCCCTTATTCTCAAGTAACGCAAGCAGTTTGCCTGCCCTTCCGTTCTCCCCTTCCTGCTTCAAAAGACTGCCAGCATGCTCTACCAATGTTCCGTGACAATTGCTGCAGGAGAGTTCCAGCTGTTTGTGGAGACCATTAAAAGAATGGCTCGCTCCGGTATCACTGGTCGAATGACAAAGCGCACAGCTTTCTCCTTCACTTTTTGAGAGATATCCGGCATGAAATCCATGTATGGAAGCAGAAAGACTGAGGAGCCCGGCTTTACTTTCCGTACCACGACTAAAGTCGCCATGACAGGAAGAACAAACCACCGTTTTACCACTATTAAAATCTGCTGTTAAATTCGTGTTACTTTTTGAATCATGGGATTTAAGGATTCCTGCAGCAGTGGCTCTGGACAAACCAGTACGCCCTTCCTGACGCCAGTTGCCGCCATGGCAATTACGGCAGCCCATTTCTGTGGAGACCCCGATTCGCGCCTGGGTAACAGCAACAAGCTTCCCTTCTACTTCAGCCTTTATTTCAGCAATAAAAAACGGTTGATATGGTTGTACAGGTGTTGGTATTTGGGAGAGTATTACCTCAAAATAACCATCCTGCGCTTCCATTGTTCCTTTAACTACACCCTTTCCTGTCCTCATGGTGTAAGTAACCACAGTATCATCGAGAATAATACTTGGGCTCTCATCACGAAAAAACAACTGAGCACGAAGAACAGGCGCACCATAAGACAGGTCAATCCCTGACTCATCAGGTTCAGAAAAGAGAATATTGCCAAGTGTAGGCCCGGCCAGCAGAACATACTCGGAGCTTGCAGGATCAAACGGTGATGGTACAACAGCTATTGGCTGAATATCCGGTGCCACAGGCAGAATACCGGGTATCAAACCGTTGGTAAGGTATTCTGCAAGAACAGTCGCCTCTTCATCATTCCCGGCAAATGGCGGCATATAAGGATTTGCCGTCCCCATACTGCTTATAAACGATTTCATTCCATCCGGGGTAAAGCGTCTGGCAATGGGCAGGATATTATTTAATGGTCCTCCTGTTGAATGACAAGGTAAACAAAGAATAGTACTGAGTTCTGCACCTGCTGCCATCCTGTTGTCTTCAGTAATTATACGGTTTTTCACCCATTTGGAGCTTTGAAGAACTCCTTTTTCCTGTACCTCCGGAAGATCTGCTTTCAGAATAGAGGTGGAATACATGTAGCCATGAATAATATAAGGTCTCCGTCCACCCTCGCGCATGAACTCAAAACACCCCATATACATAAAACCTAGTAAAAATAGGATAATGGCCATTGATCGACGTACTGACTGTGGCCGGAAGGCAGCAATCAACAAACCACCGGCAAAGAGCAGAGGCGAGATGTAGATGAAACCGGTGACAAACGGTTGCATCTCTGGTGATTTCAGGAAGATCATGTCCTGCTGGGCAGGTGGTAATGCATTTTTGTACCATAATGCAGAAGCAAAAAGCAGTACAAGAGGTATCATAAGCCAAAGCCCGCAATAGCGAACCATCTTGTGACGCATCTCTTTATCTTTTATATTCACGCTTGTGAGAAAGCCAAAGAGTCCTGCTATCATCAGAGCAAGGAATGTTCTAAAGAAAAGTGCCGGCCAGAAGGTGGGGTTAAAAAATCCTGACCAGAAATTCTGGTTACTCAACCACTCACCAGGAGTGAGCATATAATCAATAACACCGTTTATGATAAAAAGAGACATCCAGGCACAGACAAAATAGAGCCAGCCCAGAATTAAATGGCTCTTTGAGCTGATCTTATTGAAAGTATAATAGTAGAGAAGTAATGCAACAATTTCGCCCAGAAAAAAGACCCACTCAGATGCCCATGCAAAAACAAAGGTGTGGATAAGAGATGACGTACCTGCAGGACTGAGGAGCGCTATGGTAAACCAGATTGCAACGCCAGTGAGTCCACCAAAAACCATGGTGAGCAGAAGAAAAAAACGGGCATGTTTCTTGGTATATTCAATAATTGCAGGGGAGTTTTCACGCAATCCCTTCATCTCAGTGATAACAAGAAACAGCCCGCCTCCCACGGCAAAATGGGAAACATAGACATGGACTACGGCAATGAGAGCAATGAGTGTTCCACCACCAAAAATATCGAGTAACCATACAGGATAATTCATGCGCGTACCTCCTTATCAGTAAGCACAAGCCGAATCATATACCAGATCAGGCCAAGACCTCCCGCAAAAGTTATAAGAAAGATGATAAGGGGTGAATATTGCGGAGCAACCTCCAGATCAGATGTTTTAAACCAGGGGGCAAGGGTAAGACGTCTTGCAAATTCACGAACCAGCACCATACAAAAAAGTGAGCCCAGAAGATAATACACAGCGGGTCTTACCAGATATCGCATTCCATAGATTAGAGAAAAAATTGCTGTAACCATACCCAGTAAAATAAAAATCAGGAAAAAGAAACTTCCATCACCACTAAGAGCACGAACATATTCCGGTAAAGTTCCCCAATATAAGGCGCCTGCACCAAAGTTGAGCATTGTGGCTCCTGCAAACCAGTTCATCCCGATTGTAATTCCCTCCTGAGCAGACTCGTCTCCTTTTCGTTTCTTGAAATCATAATAAAGAGCGATACTCAGCCCGCCAACTGCGATTGCGCCCAATACAGAATGGAGGTAACGGGGAATCAGACTTAGATCTGAAAAAGCGAGAATAGTTCCTTCCGGATTATTAAAATATTCAGGCCAGGCTGCTATATTGGTCATTAAAGACATATTGCTGGTGATGATAAAAGCAACTGCCAGCAATGTTCCTGCTATAAAACCAGTGAGCACGGTATGAAAATCAACAATCTTTTCATACTTCATACTGTAAATATAGGTTCCGTAGTATGACAGGATCAGAATTGCAAAGATGGACAACCAGTATATCGCCATCAAAACAGAACTGGCATACATAAAGTGGCCGTATATTACTTGGAGGAAAAGAAGTGGAGCAACACCAAAGTTGATGGCAAAAGCCACCGTGAACGGCAGCTTCTTGGAAATTGCCTTATTCACGTGCGTGCTTTTTCCGGTTACGTGCCGAAAAAATGTTATGATTGAACACCCGAGAAGGATATTCATCACAACCAGATGAAGAAAAAAGGTAACGGTGAGAAGAACCTGAAACCAGCCCCATGGAACCTGTAAAATATCAGGTGTCGGGATTAGCTGGGCAACATCCATAATTATGCCTCCTGTTTCTATTCTGCCTTGAAGTGAACTCTTAATGTACAACTACTCAAATATTGATGGCGTCGTAAAAACTCTTCATCTGCTTCGTTGCTACATTTTTTGTTTAATTTCAACGTACCTTAGTACGGCGAAATTAAAGAAAGAATGCGCGCCTCGCATATGCAGTTTTTTACTTAGCCATAGGGTTTTCAACCTTTTTACGAGTATATCACTAATTACTAATTATATGGTTTCAAACCACAAAACGCAAAACAAAACTCAAAAGACATGGTTAATTTCCCTGTTTTTTTTTTATTCATTTCAGCAAAAAGAAACTAACCTTTGTCCGAAAATAGGCATTTTGGTCAAAATCGAAGAATTTTCGAAAAATAAGAACAGCCATATGTCTGATATAGGAATATTATTTTTTAACAATTCTGAAGAGTTTGGGCAGGTAGCGAGGAACGAGACTCCGAAAGACCTTTCTCGGACAGGCTCCTAGTTATTTTTGACAGATGCTCTGTATGGTTTCCTATTCAATCATGATCTACCACAACGATTCTACTTTCCATTCAATCCTTGATGGCGTCGTAAAAAGATCAAAAACAAGATGGACTCGCAAAAAACTCTTTCCCCTTGTTCCTTTTTCTTATTTCCTTTATTCTGGTTTTTCTAAAAACAACCAAAAGGAGACTCTTATGGAATACTCTTCTGAAGTAAAAGAAATGTGTCCACTGATTCAAGGGACGAATCATGGCCCATCACCCATCCCTCAGGAAGGTGGATGGACACAGGCAAAAGAGATTAAAGATATACGCGGACTGACCCACGGTGTTGGCTGGTGCGCCCCCCATCAGGGAGCCTGCAAGCTCACTTTAAACATCAAAGACGGTATTATTGAGGAAGCACTCATTGAGACCATCGGGTGTACCGGAATGACTCATTCTGCAGCCATGGCATCTGAAATCATGCCTGGAAAAACCATTCTTGAAGCCTTGAATACAGATCTTGTCTGTGACGCTATCAATGTTGCCATGCGTGAGCTTTTCATGCAGATCGTTTACGGTCGCAGCCAGTCTGCTTTTTCCGAGGGTGGCCTTCCCATTGGCGCAGGTCTTGAAGATCTTGGCAAAGGATTGCGTTCTGTTACGGCAAGCACTTATGGCACAAAACTCAAAGGCCCAAGATACCTTGAAGTTACAGAAGGATACGTAATGGAACTGGCACTTGATGCAGAAAGTGAAATCATTGGCTACAAGTTTGTTCATCTTGGTCGCATGATGGAAGCCATCAGAGATGGTGAAGATGCGGGTAAAGCACTCGAGAATGCAACAGGGACTTATGGCCGCTTTGCAGATGCAGTTAAAACCATTGATCCGCGTAAGGAATAAGGAGAAACTCATGGCATTATTTGAAAGTTATGAAAGACGGATCGATCAGATCATTCCTGTTCTTGAAAAATATGGAATGAAGAGCCTTGAAGAAGCCAAAGAAGTATGTGCTGACTACGGCGTTGATGTAGCAAAAATCGTCAAGGAAATTCAACCAATATGTTTTGACAATGCCTGCTGGGCATACACAGTTGGAGCTGCCATTGCCATTAAAAAAGGTGAGACAAAAGCTGTTGATATTGCAGCAACTTTAGGAGAGGGCTTACAGTCCTTTTGTATTCCAGGCTCCGTTGCAGACAGTCGTCAGGTGGGAATAGGCCATGGCAATCTGGCCTCTATGCTCCTGCGTGAAGAAACCAAATGCTTTGCCTTTATTGCCGGACACGAATCCTTTGCGGCAGCAGAAGGTGCCATCGGTCTTGCCATGTCCGCAAACCGGGTTCGAAAAGATCCGCTGCGTGTCATCCTGAATGGATTAGGAAAGGATGCCTCACATATTATTTCAAGAATCAATGGCTTTACCAGTGTTGAAACACAGTATGATTATGCTACCTCAAAGCTCACAGTTGTAAGAGAAAAACGGTTTTCAGAAGGCCCTCGTGGTGAAGTGCGGTGCTACGGTGCTGATGATGTTCGTGAAGGGGTGGCCATCAACCACCTGGAAGGCGTAGATGTATCCATCACCGGAAATTCTACAAACCCAACACGCTTTCAGCATCCGGTGGCAGGAACCTACAAGAAAGAGTGTAACCTTGCCGGGAAAAAATATTTCTCAGTGGCTTCTGGTGGTGGCACAGGACGAACTCTGCACCCTGACAATATGGGCGCAGGCCCTGCATCTTACGGCATGACCGACACCATGGGACGTATGCATTCCGATGCCCAGTTTGCAGGATCTTCTTCGGTACCTGCACACGTTGAGATGATGGGACTGATTGGCATGGGAAACAACCCAATGGTAGGAGCATCTGTTGCTGTGGCCGTGGCATTGGAACAAGCCAGCTAACCCG
>CAMZLK010000212.1 GCA_947311475.1 uncultured Desulfocapsa sp. | reverse complement strand
CGGTAGTCAATCGAACATGGGAAAAACTGTTTGACGTGTTAAACGAGGCTGAGATTATTTACCCAGGAACTGATATGAAATTGCGATATGAGCTCGGAGCCAAAATGGATAACGGAAGATAAAAGGTGTTGTCAGTCACTTTATTTTACAAAATACCGCCACTTTTCGGTCTGATTATACCACCGGTGGAAAGTCGATAATGCAAAATAAAGAGGAAATCGTTTTAGACTGACTGATATTCGCAGCCCTCTTTATGCCTCTAAAAACCTCGGGGTTTGGGGGCAGAGCCCTAATGTTATTTTTAGAGCGTAGCTCTCAAACTGGCATTTTAAAAGGACAATTTACAAAAAACCAGCGTAGTTTTTTGTGGGCAAAGTCCAGTGAAATAAAGAGCACGACAACAACAACTCAATAAACACTCATCAGCACGCGCAATTCTATTGAAGCAGCCACACTTCTAGATTCATAATTCCTTGTTCGACATTCGATATTCAACAAAAAACTTTTGATTGCCAGAAAATCAGTCAAAACTTATGGGACAGTACCTAGCTTGACGAACGTGCTAACTAAATCACATTAGTTAACTGATTGTGGTATACCCTTCATTGTTGTTGGCAAAGATTGCCATAGGCAGTATATTTATGAAAAAGAGAAATAATAAGGAGGTGACACCATGGCTACCCTGAACATATCAATGCCCGATGAAATGCGAGCCTTTATCGAAACCCGTGTAAGAATGGGTGAGTACCAAAGTGCCAGTGATTACTTACGTGATCTTATACGGCACGATCATGAGGAAACCGAACAATTATTAATGGACGGTATAAATAGTGGCACACCAAAGCCACTTAATATGGGAACCTTAAAAAAGAAGGCTCAATCTTTACTTAACAAGTGAAGGAGGTGCAAATGCCATCAATCCTTATAACTCCAGCTGCTGAGGAGGATTTAATCAATATATGGCTCTACATCGCACAAGACAATGAAGAAGCTGCCAATCGTGTTTACCAAGCAGCTGAAAACACATTTAAACTCCTTGCTGATTCTCCACACATAGGCACTCCATACCATCCTAGACGTACTCAACTTAAAGGTGTTCGTTTTTTTCCTATCGATAAATTTCATAGTTACCTCATTTACTATAGAGATCAACCAGAAGGTATTGAAGCTATCCGTGTTCTTCATGCACATATGGAAAAATATACACGCTTAGAACTAGAAAATTGATTAGGAAATACATGCGATACCTGCCCTCCCCTGTGCTACATTAGTGCCTTACTTCTGAACTTCTGTAAGAAAAAACAAGAAACTGAGGAAGGTTAATTGTAATCATATTGCCATGTTATATCTCCAAGGCACTTACTTGCAGTTTATCTGCGTTAGTTATGAATTCACAACTATAGGCTGCGTTAACTTTGTGACAAAAGTTTGCATGGTTGCTGACTCTAACTATTTTTAGAGCATTTTTCTAAAGGGAAGGAGGGACAAGTTCGTAAAAAGGTAAAATACCAGATGACCAGGTTAAAAGCGTCATATCCGAGGTGCATGATCCTTTGTTAACAGGTTGACGACCTTGAGCAAATCACCATAATCACAGCTGGGTATTCTGAAATTTGCGTGGATGAGATTACCGAAGGTGTGGATATGACAACGCACGTTGTTCGATGAACGATCAAAGCGCTTTACTCCAAAAAACTGGTCTCCTTCTGCTGTTTCGAACAGCTTTGTTTTTTCCATCTCGATTCCCGCCTCGCGGGCCATTAAAGAATAGGCATACTCAACAGGACCAGCATCTCTGGAATCCTTGCGGGCAGAAAATTTGATGATCCAATGCTCGAAGTCATCACCCAGCCCGCCCTCTCCTGAAAGGATTACATCGTTATTGCGATTGTAGCCAACCAAAATTTTCGGTCTGGCTCCTCCGGGGCTGCCACCGGCTTTCATAGGTGAGAGTGATCACAATAAATGATGGAATAAAAAGCTGAAATGTGCAAGACAAGTGATGGAAAGGTAAGGAGCCCCCTCGCTTGGCCGTATCCCCGTGTGGAGAATCTCAGCACAATAAACAGTCCTTTTTTCTTTTCCTTGCTTTCACAGTTGCCATAGCTGCCTCCCACGCACTCTTAAAGAAGCTGCGTGTCTTACACTATTTTGGGGCGCACTTTTACGGAAAACGGTGCAATTCAGTGCTAATCAATGCAATAGTCGCTCATCTGAGCAATAAACGCAAAAAGCCGGAAACCGCATTATACATGCGATTTCCGGCTTTGTTGTTAATGGTGCCGAAGGCGAGAATCGAACTCGCACGACCGTGGGCCACTGCCCCCTCAAGACAGCGTGTCTACCAGTTCCACCACTTCGGCACACAATTCTATAACTTATTTTATTCCTGGGCTTTTGGAGCCTCCGGAGCAGGTGCTGCTTCTTCAGTTGCTGTTGTTGGCATTGGAATTACCGTTTCTCCAGCAGGTTCTGCTTTTTCTTCCACCATTGTCGCCTGTGGTACTGTACTCATCATGGATCCGGTGCTTGAGGTTGATGAGAGATAGGCAAGACTTACAGAAGTAACCATAAAAACTATTGCTGATGCAGTTGTAATTTTATTCAGCAATGACACAGGCCCTTCTGAACCAAAAAGAGACTGACTTGATCCCCCGCCACCAAAGGCTGCCCCCGCATCTGCGCCTTTTCCGTGCTGGAGCAGAACAATGACAATAAGAAAAAGGCAAACTGAGATATGAGCAACTGTTAAAATGGTTGTCATTTTCTTTTGTGTGAGATCTCAAATAAAATTTATGATTCTACAAAACGATTCAGCATCAAGTGCTGCACCGCCAACAAGCGCACCATCTATATCGGGTTGCGCCATCAAAGCATCTACGTTATCAGGTTTGACCGAGCCACCATACAATATTCTTACGGAGTCGGCAATAGCTTTCTCAAACATTTTTGCCAATAATGTGCGAATAAATTTATGAACTTCCTGTGCCTGCTCCTTAGTAGCTGTTTTTCCAGTACCAATTGCCCAGACAGGTTCATAGGCCACAACAGTTTTTTTCATGTCTTTGATATCAACTCCCGCAAGCCCCTCCCTGAGTTGTTCTTCCAGAATTTCAAATGTTTTCCCCATTTCTCTTTCTTCGAGGGTTTCACCGATGCAGAAAATAGGAATCAAGCCAAACTTTAATGCCCCCAGAAAACGCTTATTTATAATTTCATGATCTTCATGGAATATTTGTCTTCTTTCAGAATGACCTATGATGGCAGCTGTCCCACCTGCTGATAGCACCATGGCTGGCGATATTTCCCCGGTAAAGGCACCCTCTTCCTCCCAACATACACTCTGAGACGCAATAAGTACTTCACTTTTCTGTAGAACGTGGGCAACCTCAGTGAGTACCGTATATGGTGGAGCCAACAAAACATCGCGATCAGAAAGTCCGGCAGAACATTTCGCAACTTCAGCAGCCAAATGACATGCATCTTCCACAGTTGTATGCATCTTCCAATTTCCAGCTAATAATGGCCTGCGTTTCATCTCATCTCCATAATACTAACGCCAGTAAATGGCAAGTAAGTGCCTTGTTGCTATTCGTAATATTTTTATATTGTTTCACTCTCATATATTCTTGTTTTTTATTGTAGGAATTATGGAGTAAGGCACTAAAGTTTCAAAATAATCTTTATTTCAGGGCTTCCACACCGGGTAGGGTCTTTCCTTCCATAAGGGTTAAAAAAGCTCCGCCTCCAGTGGACATATATGAAATATTGGCAGCCTCTCCCGATTTTTTAACCGCTGCATTGGAATCTCCACCACCAGTCACTGACAAGGCATGGGATGAGGCAACCACCTGACACATTGCCATGGTGCCCCTTGCAAAAGCATCCATCTCAAAGGCTCCCATTGGACCATTCCAGACTATTGTCCTGGCATCCGCCATGGCTTCCTGAAAATAAGAGGTGCTTGCCGGGCCGATATCCAGCGCCATCCACCCTTCAGGAATATCGCGATATGTAACATTTTTAATCACGGCATCAGCTGCAAACCTGTCAGCTGCAACAAAATCAACGGGAAAATAGAGTTTTACTCCCTTCTTCTCTGCTTCCTTTTCAAATTCCCGGGCCTTCTCCAACAGATCTTCTTCTATTTTGGAAGCCCCCATATCCACCCCCTGACTCTTTAGAAAGGTATTAGCCATGGCTCCACCGATGATCATGCTATCAACCTTATCCAGCATATTCTGCAATGCGCCAAGTTTTGACGAAACTTTTGCCCCGCCAACGAGTGCAACAAGGGGACGAACCGGTGTATCCATGGCCTTGTGAAAAAAGTCCATTTCAGTCTGCAATAAAAACCCTGCGGCTTTTTCAGCAACATAAGCAGGCACCCCCACAACCGAGGCATGGGCACGATGGGACACAGCAAAGGCATCATTTATATAAACGTCTGCCATACGTGCTATCTGCTCGGCAAAAGCCGCGTCATTCTCCGTTTCCTGATTGTGAAAACGCAGGTTTTCAAGCATAAGCACTTCACCCGGTTGCATTGCTGCAACAAGGGTTTCACTTTCTTCTCCGATACAGTCTGGAGCAAGCAGAACATTACGATCCAGAATGGCAGAGAGGTGATTGGCTGCAGGAGCAAGACTGAAATCCATCACTCGCTGTCCTTTGGGACGCCCCATATGGGAACACAGAATCAACTTAGCGCCCTGCTCCAAAATATTATTGATGGTTGGCAAAGCCATGCGGATACGAATATCATCGGTAATATTCTTTTCTGCATCCATGGGCACATTAAAATCCACCCGTACCAACACTCGTTTTCCTTTTAAGTCAAGATCACGAATCGTATTCATGCACTTTTCCCTTTACCCTTTAGCATTATTGGTGGGCTTGTAAAAACTCTTGAAGAGTTTTTACGACGCCATCATTATTAATCAACCTGCGGACAAGAATGACCGCATCATCGGTAGGCTCTTTATAATAGTCCTTACGTCTTCCTGTTTCTAAAAAGCCTGACTTCAGATACAAATTGAGGGCCGGACGATTTTGAGACCGAACTTCAAGAAATATCTGTTCTGCCCCTTGTTGTGCAAAAAAAATACACAACTTTTGCAATAAAGCCCGACCAAGTCCTGATCTTTGCGCCAAAGGGCTCACTGTGATTTTTAGAAGCTCGGCATCAATTCCAGTTTGAAAACCGCAACACCAGGCTTCAACGTCTCCATTTGACGCAACAGCAACAAGAGAGTATCCGGTTTTTCTCTTAAGCTCAGAAACTATCTGCTCCCTGCTCCAGGATGAAAAAGCAGTGGCTTCAATAGCAACTACAGCAGTCACATCGCCGACATCCATCTGCCGGGTATGCATTCTTAGAGCATCGTGTCAGCAACTGTAACTGTCAAGTCACCCAATGTATTTGTGTAACTTCCCAGTTCATTATCATACCAGGCATAAACAACGGCCTGAGTGATGGGAACATTAAGAATAGGATCAGCGCCAGCATTTATGGCACAGGTTTTTAATTTCTTAAGATTTACCGGAATAGATGCTGTGCGGGTATGGGTTTCTGTGCCCTCGATCACAGCAGCGGCCTCGGGAACCCCAACGATGTCTGATGAAACATTTTGATCTTCGGTATATTCGAGATACTTATTATTATCACTGTATTCTCTGTAAATAGAGTTAATCAACTTTCGATTTATCGGGCTTTCAAGGTCATCCTGAAAGTTCAGAACAAGCACAATAAGAGAGCCGGTAGAAGTGGGAATCCTCACAGATTCTGCGATAAATCCGATTGATTGCATCTCTGGAATAACAAGGGCCAAGGCCTTGGCTGCACCAGTGGTGGTGAGAATAATATTATTTAAAATTGAACGGTTCTTTCTGAGATCAGCTGCACCGGATTTAGGTAAAGCATCGAGCACCTTCTGGCTGCCGGTTGCCGCATGCACTGTGACCATGGATGCACTTAAGAAATTTTCAGCACCAATGGACTCCATAAGCGGCTTGATCATATAGGAGAGACAAGTGGTGGTACAGGAAGCAGCTGAGATAAGTGCATGCCTTGAAGGATCATAATCTTCGTCATTAATCCCCATAACAGCTGTCACTGCATCTGAAGGCATATCGATACCTTTGGATTTAATTTTAAAGGGCGCTGACAGCATAACTTTCTCAGCACCAGCCTGTAAATGGCCTCGTAAAGCACCCCAACCGGCATCCGCATCCGCTGTAGGATCTGTGAATGCACCCGTTGTGTCCACCACCAGTTTGACATTATTTTCCTGCCAGGCAATATCTTTTGGGTTTCGGGCAGTACGGAGAAATTTTACAGGTATGCCATTAATCACCATGGTTCCCGCATCTTCATTTAGCTCTTCAATCACCCTTCCTCCCTTGTGACCATGAAGATAGGTCGCAAGGCGTCCATATGACGAATCCCGTTCAACAGATGCTGCAAGATCATTTAGTCCCTGACCAATCTCACGACCAACATTAACCACAAGTTCTGAAAAATGCTTTCTTGAGACATGATGCCAAAGGGATAGCTTCCCTATCCGGCCCATGCCGTTTAGACCTAATTTCATAGCAATGCTTCTCCTGTAGAGATAGTATATTTTCCGCCTGATTTATTGTATAGGGTAAGTATCAGACAGTAGAAATCCAGTGGGGAGGCAATGCTTTCTCCTTCCCCTTTCAGCGTCCATTCTTTATACTGTATTTAAAATGATTCTTCAAAAGATTAAACACAATTGATATAAAATTTAACTCCTTCTGATCCATGCAATTTGAAACCCCTCTGCAAGCGGCAACGCTCATTAAACGCTACAAGCGTTTTCTCGCAGATGTTACGACAGATGAAGGCAAAGAAATTACTGTACACTGCCCTAACTCCGGCTCCATGCGCGGTTGTTCCACACCTGGCAGCCAGGTGATGCTCTCCACATCTCCCAATCTAAAACGTAAGTATCCGCAGACTTTTGAAATGGTAAAAGAGGGTGATACCTGGATAGGAGTAAACACCATGCTCACCAATAAAATTGTGGCTGAAGCCATCCTTGATGGACAAATTAAGGAGCTTCAGAATATCGACAACTTGAAACGAGAAGTTGTGACATCAAAATCCAGCCGCCTTGATCTGCTTCTTGTGCGTGGTGATGAAAAAATATATGTGGAAATCAAGAACTGTTCTCTGGTGGAAAATGGCTGGGCAATGTTTCCCGATGCCGTAACAGTAAGGGGTACAAAACATCTCAATGAACTTGCAAGCCTTGTGGAACAGGGGCATCAGGGGATTATTTTCTTTTTAGTACAACGTACCGATGCAGATCGTTTTAGACCTGCCTCACATATTGATCCACTCTACGCAGAAACACTTGCTGCAGTCGAAAAAAAGGGTGTGCAAATATTAGTTTATCAGGCTGAAGTGCTTCCTGAATCAATTATCGTCCAGAAATCTATTCCCTGTTTTCTGAACAATTCCGTTAAATCAAAAAAGCTATCATGACTACTCATTTAAATGAAAAAGCAGTTATCCTTTTCAGTGGTGGACTTGATTCCACAACTGTTTTAGCAATCGCTCGGAAAGAGGGCTACGCTTGTTACTGTCTCAGCTTTCAATATGGTCAAAAGCAAACTGTGGAACTTGCAAAAGCAAGACAGATAGCCACCGAGAACCAAGTTGCAAAACACCTTGTCTTGAATCTCGATTTAGGTAAAATTGGGGGATCTGCCCTGACCGACACAATGGAAGTGCCTAAAGACCGTGATCTTGAAGGGCAAGACGATGAGATCCCCATCACCTATGTGCCTGCGCGAAATACCATCTTTCTTGCCCATGCTGTGGCATGGGCTGAAGTTCTTGAGGCAACAGAGATCTTTATAGGAGTCAATGCAGTGGACTATTCCGGGTACCCCGACTGTCGTCCTGAATTTTTGGAAGCCTTTGCCAATATGGCAAATATTGGGACGCGGGCAGGTGTTGATGGCAAGGATGCCTTTTCGATACAGGCTCCCTTATTGAAAATGAGTAAAGCTGAGATTATCAAGACAGGTATTGCACTGGGCGTTGATTATACCAAGACCCATAGCTGTTATGATCCAGTAGGTGAACAGGCTTGCGGAAGGTGCGATGCCTGCATATTGCGCAGAAGAGGTTTTCTTGAAGCTGGAATCCCAGACCCCACGGATTACATAGAGAAATAGAAAGCTGCCACAACAAAAAAAGAGGCTTTTATATTTCACTGTGGGTGATTTGGCCACCCATGATAGTTAATACCGCCTTCCCTTGCAGCTTCCAATCAAGAAAGGGAGAGTTTTTCCCTCTGGAACGAATAATTTCTTTTGTAAAGATAAATTCCTTATCAGGATCAACCACTGTCACATCGGCGACACTTCCCACAGCCAACGTTCCACCCGCCACCTTTAAAATACGGGCTGGAGCCGAAGACATCAACTCCACCATACGCATGATATCAATCAAGCCATCCCTTACAAGACCTAAAGATAGGGGCAAAGAAGTCTCCAGCCCAATGATCCCGTTTGCAGCCTGGTCAAATTCAAGTTCTTTTTCAAGGACTGAATGGGGCGCATGATCAGTTGCGATTACGTCGAGCGTACCATCTTCCAGGCCTTTTCTAATGGCCTGCCTGTCTTTTTCTGTCCTGAGTGGCGGGTTCATCTTGGCATTGGTATTATAATCACCAATGGCTTCCTCGGTTAAAGTGAAATGATGAGGGGTGGCTTCGGCACTCACTTTAACACCCCTGGCTTTTGCATCTCTAATAAGATTCATTGAAGCAGCAGTACTCACATGGGCAATATGCACTTGCTGCCCGGTGAGTTCTGCCAGGGCAATCTCTCGGTAAACCATAACGGATTCAGCAGCGGATGGAATCCCACGCAAACCCAAACGGGTAGAGATCACACCTTCATTCATGGCGCCATTTTGGCTCAAAGCGATTTCTTCCGGATGCGATATCAGTAGCAGATCATGGCTCCCTGCATACTCCATGGCCCGACGCATCAATTGACTGTCAGCCACAGGAAGACCATCGTCAGTTACCGCAACAGCACCTGAGGCTTTCATCTCACCATATTCAGCAAGCTCAAGCCCTTGGCTCCCTTTACTGATAGCACCAACGGGATACACTCGTGTAAAACCTTTATTGCTGGCAGTCTTTTGAATAAATTCAGTAACGGATGCGCAATCATTCACCGGTGTGGTGTTTGGCATGGAGGCAATGGCAGTAAAACCACCGGCTGCGGCAGCTCTTGTACCGGAGTCTATGGTCTCTTTGTATTCTTCTCCTGGTTCCCGGAGGTGAACATGCATATCAATGAGCCCTGGGACAATCCACTTCCCTTGCACATCAAAGAGCTGACAAGTCTCAGGAAGCGTTTCTCCGGGTGTAATAATCAGCTCGTCTTCTATCCAGATGTCTCCAATGGTATCAACACCACTAACGGGATCAATTATCCGGCCATTTTGAAGAACTGTAATTTTTGAATTTGTCATTATTCTGCTCTGCCTCCTTCCTGCCCCAGTACCAGATAGAGTAATGCCATACGTACTGCCACGCCATTTGTCACCTGCTCCAGAATAACGGATCCTTTACCATCTGCCACATCCGGGTCCATCTCAACTCCACGATTGATTGGCCCCGGATGCATAATAAGAGCATCCGGTTTGGCATGTTTTAACCGGGAACGATTAATACCGTAAAATCGGGCATACTCTCGAAGTGAAGGAATTAACGGATCATTCTGCCGTTCTTTTTGAATTCGAAGTGCCATTACCACATCGGCATCGGCAATAGCCTCTTCAACAGTGGAACAAACCCGGGCTCCAAGGAGATCGAGGTGAGGAATCATAAAAGTGGCCGGCCCTGCAACCTTGACATCAGCACCCATTTTGGTAAATCCTAATATATTGGAATGGGCAACACGGCTGTGGGCGATATCTCCAATAAGGGCAATCTTCAGGCCATCAATACTTCCCTTATGTTCGCGTATTGTCATCATATCAAGAAGTGCTTGACTGGGATGCTGGTGAGTGCCGTCTCCTGCGTTGATTATTGAGGCATCTATATGACGGGTAAGGAGACCGGGAGCTCCTGAGCTTCCATGCCTGATAATAATTAAATCAGGGTTCATGGCCTGAAGATTACATGCTGTATCAATGAGGGTCTCACCTTTTTTAGCAGAACTGGTGGCGGCTGTGATACCGAAAGTATCTGCACTCATCCGTTTGGCAGCAATTTCAAAAGAGAGACGCGTTCTGGTGGAAGGCTCAAAGAAAAAATTAATTATGGTCTTTCCTTTAAGGGTAGGAACTTTTTTAATTGAACGGTTGGAAATTTCTTTAAAAGAAATTGCGGTGTCGAGAATATGTAAAATATCAGCTACTGACAGCTGTTCTATTCCCAGGATATGTTTATGTTGAAATCGGTACGTTTCTTTCACGTTTCCTCTAACTAATCATCAATGAACAATATCACCAATACGACTCCAGCGAATGGAGCTAAAACGATCAACTGACATGAGCGGCTTGTTTAAATCCCAGGACCAGTAAAGAATAAATGCTTTACCAAGAACATCTTTCAGATCAACAAACCCCCAAAATCTACTGTCATAGCTATTGTCACGATTATCGCCCATTACAAATAGAGTACCTTTAGGGACTTTGACCGGCCCCATATTGTCACGCGGGCCGGCTGAGGCCCTCATGATATCATTCCCTGTATATTGGGCATGGGGATTTATAACGGCCTTTCCATTAATATAGACTTGTTTATCTTTAATCTCTACACTGTCACCAGCCACCCCTACAACCCGCTTAATGTAGTCTATGGAACGATCTTTAGGGAATCGAAAAACAACCACATCATCGCGCACTGGTGTTTTCCAGGGAATGAGAACAGCTCCGGTGACCGGAAGCTTAACCCCATAAATAAATTTATTAACCAGTAAATGGTCACCAATTTGCAGTGTTGGCAACATGGAACCTGAGGGAATTTTAAAAGCCTGAACGATAAAACTCCGAATAAAAAGGGCAAGAATGACTGCAATAATGATTGCTTCGATATATTCACGAACAACTGATTTTCCTGTTTCCAAACTACTCACCACAGCTCACTCCAATTAGAGAATAAATTCTTTTTTCATATACTTTTAAATCAAAACAAAAGTACTCTAAAGTGCCCCCAATTACAAGACACACTAAAAAAAGTTACTCTTGTGAAAATAAAGCCAGTGATATCAAGGGATCTGCCCATGGCGTACCGTTATACCATATAATGAGTAGCGGCTCAGCTGATCTGCTATATATGGTACAAAAGGACTGCAACAACGTTACAGATTTTCTTTAACCACTTGTTTTCTCAATAAGAAAAAAAACAGCTTTTCTGTTCCTTTCCTTGACAAACACTTTTTTTTGTGTGCTTAATATATTAAGTCGTTATTGTTTGCATTTGTGGAAAACTCTGCAAATGTAATTTTAAATTTTTCTCATTTGATTAAAATAGATAAATTATGAAACTGCCTTTCCTCTCCAGTGAAGACCTTGTTGTCGGTATTGACATAGGCTCGCATGCGATCAAGGTTTGCCACCTCAAACGAACAGATAAGGCATATGCTGTTGTAAACCTTGGCAGTGCAACCCTGCCGGAAGATGCTGTGGATGACGGTACCCTGAATGACCCGGAAGCCGTTGGCAAAATAATAAGGGATCTTTTTAAAAGCCTAAAAATTAAAAAGAAGAAAGTTGGTTTCTCCATATCGGGTTATTCTGTCATTGTAAAAAAAGTTAATCTCGCAGTGATGTCTGATGAAGAACTGGAAGAACATATTCAAGCTGAAGCGGAGCAATATATTCCCTTTGATATTGAAGATGTCTACCTTGATTTTCAGGATCTGAAAACCAATGATGGGGACAGTGAGCGCACCGATGTAATGCTGGTTGCTGCAAAAAAAGAGATCGTTGATGATTATCTGGAGATGTTGGAAGATTTAAATTTAAAACCCGTTATTGTCGATGTTGACGGTTTTGCACTTGAAAATACTTATGAGTACAACTATCCCAAAAATGAAAATGTAGCACTTGTTGATATCGGAGCATCAAAGATGAATATCAACATCATCTCTAATGGGATTTCCGTAGTTGCCCGAGACATCGTTGTAGGAAGTCGACAGCTGACAGAGCAAATCCAAGCGACTTTTGATCTTGAATTCGAGGAAGCTGAAGCCTTGAAACTTGGCCATATTCCAGCAGGAGAAAAGCAGGAAGAGATTGCAGATATTTTTTCATCAACCTGTACCCAATGGGTTCTTGAAATCAAAAAAGCCATTGACCTGTACCAGGCCAATCATCCAGATGCACCTCTTAGTCAGTTAGTGCTCAGTGGAGGCGGATCAAAAGTCTCTGGCCTTATTGATTATTTGGCAAACGAAACTGATCTACCAGTGAAATTATTCAACCCATTCGGAAACATGACAGTCAACTCAAAAAAAATCGACCCGGATTATCTGAATAGTGTTGGCCCGGAAATGGCGATTGCCACCGGCATTGCCATCCGCCCATCAGTTATATAGGCTGAAACTATGCTAAGAATCAATCTCCTTCCCATACGACAGCTGAAGAAACGTGCAAAAGCTCGTAATCAGATAATTAGTTTTATCACTCTGCTGACTTTTCTTGGACTAATTTTGGGTGCAGTAGGTCTCCTACAGGTAACCAGAATTAAAAGTATCAAAGCTTCGATTGTAAAACTTCAACAGGAAAAGCAAAGATACGCTCCCATTCTTGCTGAGATAAAACGTCTTGAAAAAGCCAAAAAAAATCTTGAAAACAAGATCGGCATTATTAAGAAATTGAAAAGAGATTCGTCTAAAACAGTGCATATTTTGGATGAGGTTGCAAAAAAAGTTGATTCTAAAAGAATGTGGCTCAAATCACTTAAACAGCAGGGAACAAGTTTGTCATTAAATGGGGTTGCGCTTGACAATAGAACCATCGCTCAATTTATGGATTCCTTAAAAGAATCCCCTTATATCAGCGGGGTAAACCTTTCAACAGCTTCTCTTGCAAAGGTATCTGGCAGAGATTTAAAAAGTTTTAACTTAGCCTGTTCAACCATAGTTCCTGAAAAAGATACTGACAAAGACGTAAAATAGAAATCGTACTGAACTACTCTATTATATGAAAAAGACTAACGCATCTGCGAACTTCATAGACAATAAATATATCCCGCTTGATAAAAAGCTGAAAATTGCTATTGCGATAGTTTTATTTTTACTTCCCATAGTTCTTTTTTATTTTATTTGGTTTCAACCACAAAAGGTTAAATCAGCTCAACTAGTCCAACAAAAAAATACTCTCACCAATGAATTACGAAAGGCGAAGGCAAAAGCAGCAAACCGTGGGAAATTAAAAGCTGAACTAGAGGCAACAGAAACACTTTTTGAAGAAACCGCAAAACTGCTGCCAAAAGAAAAGGAAATTCCAAGCCTCCTGACAAATATTTCTGCACTCGGACGTGGATCCGGGCTAGACTTTCTTACCTTTAAGCCTGGCGCCGACGTTCCCAAAGATTTTTATTCAGAGATTCCAGTGGATATTAAGGTTCGTGGTCCATATCACAACATGGGGGTGTTTCTGGATCAAATCAGTAAACTTGATAGAATCGTAACTGTATCCAATATAACTATGGGCGGTCCCAAAAAAGAGGGCGCCGAAATGTTGCTAAACTCCAGTTGTCGTCTTGTTACTTATCGGTTTACAAACGTAAAAATCAACCCACCTGCAGATAACAAGAAATAACAATGAAAACACACTGCCGGCTTATAAAGTTATTACCGACTTCCAAGCAGTTCGCCACTAAGAGTTTCCAAGCTATGCTGCTGGTGACACTTCTTGCTGTTCCGGAAACTTACGCTATTCCTGCACCAGCACCTTCTGGGACAAATAATTCCCAGAAGGAGGCTGTGTCCGTTCTACAAAATCAGTCCTCAGGTGAAGTTTTTGAATATAACATTGAAAACAGACCTGACCCGTTTGTTCCATTTATTTCAGAAAAAGCAGCATCTGCAAATATTAACGAAATCCTTCCTGTGGATGAACAACTAACAGGTATGCAACTTTTTGAACCGGGACAGTTAAATCTTGTCGCAATTGTCATGGCTGAAAGCAGTGATTTCGCAATGGCTGAAGACACCACAGGAAAGGGATATATCCTTCGCACAGGAATGAAAATTGGTAAACGGGGGCTAATTACCTCCATAAAAACCAATAAAGTGACAATTGAAGAGACCGCCTATACACGGGCCGGAAAAAAATTAACAAGCACGATCGTAATGCTCCTCAAGAAAGAGGGAGAAGAATAAACAATGTATAAAAGACTCTCCACCCACTATCTAGCCATCTTCTGTTCTTTTTTCCTCTTCCTGGCAGTCTCAGGTAATGCCAAGGCAGTCGATGAACCCAGTCAAACAGGCGTCTACACAATCAAAGATATCAAAACAGAGTTAAAGGAAGATACGCTTCTTTTAGTGCTGAAAGGTGACAGTGTACCAGCTTACACCATGTACGAGCTTTTTTCTCCAGCCCGTCTGGTGCTTGATATTGCAGAAGCAAAACTTGCAGAAGGTATCGATCCAGCTACTATTTTACCTAAAAACAGTTTTGCCACTCTTTCCATCACGACTCTAGAAGATAAAAAGCCCCATATCAGCCGTTTTGAGATCACTCTTGCAGAAAGCCATACGTATAAAGTTAACAGAATAAAAAACGACCTCTCCATTCAACTCCTTCCTAAAAACGACACAACTTCAGCCGGTTCTGCGCAACTCGCCGAAACTGATGTAACTAAAACATCTTCCGTATTTCATGATATTGTAGTTCGAAATAAAGATAAAAAAACAGAGATACTTTTTAAGGCAGATAAACCAATTAACAATTACAGACAGGACAAAGTTACTGCCAGGAAGGGCCTTCCAGATTCATTGTTTATAGATATTGACAATATTGACGGGTCCGAATTAGTGCGAGAGTTATCCATTGGCACAAACCTTGACAAAATCCGTATTGCAACCAGAGGAACCGGAGTCCGCATTGTATTTGATTCTGGAGTAAATGGCCTCTTTTCTTATGATGTTAAAACGGTACCACAGGGTCTGTTAGTGATAGTTGATGAAAGCAATCTTGCTGAAATATCGGGTAAAGTTAAAACTCCTAAAAATATAGCTTCTGACCCTACCTTGGATGCGCTCATTGACTCTTCGGAAGAAGCAATAACAGAAAAAGCCAAATCTCCTGATGAAAACGTCACTGCAGCTGAAGCAATGGAAGATTCTTTTGGATTCTCTGGATACAAAGCCAAACGTATCAGTGTGGATTTTTACAAGATAGACTTACATAATGTTTTCAGACTCTTTCGCCAGATAAGCGATATCAACCTGATCGTCGATGAATCAGTATCAGGATCGTTGACGCTTGCTTTAAATGATGTCCCCTGGGATTTTGCATTGGATATTATATTAAACCTAAAAAATCTCAAAAAGGAAGAACGCCACAATACTATCGTTATTTATCCTGCCAAAAAAGAATTTTCATGGCCCGAAAAGGCCAGTAATAATCTTTCCTTTGAGGCAGATGTTGAAGTCATTGAGCAAGAGGCATTGATTATCCAACAGTCAACACAGCAATCTGCAGAAATCATGCAGGCAAAAGAGCTCCTTCGACGAGCAAAAATCGAAGAGCAGAATGATGACATTGAAGATGCGGCTCAACTCTATGAAAAAGCTTTTAAACTTTGGCCCGATAATGCAAAGATATCGAATAGACTAGCTGCTATCTATCTTGTTAATCTAGGAATGAATGCAAAAGCAGTACACTTTGCCAAAGCAACTCTACAGTTAGATAAAAAGAATCACCAGGCTGCCCTTTATGCTGCGATAGCTTCTGCTAATATGGACCAAACACCGGAAGCTATGGAATATTTTTCACAAAGCATCAACGGCACACCTCCCATGAAAGAGGCCCTCATCAGCTATGCAGCCTTCAGTGAAGAAAAGGGCCAACCTGAAGCTGCTATTAAATTACTCAACAAATATGCTGATACCTACAGTGACAATGTAAACACCATGGCATCAAGAGCTCGTCTATTTGACTCCATGGGACAGACCAAAATGGCAACGGAAGAGTATAAAAAACTTCTCTACTCCGGCTACCAACTCGTACCCGGGTTGAAAAAGTATATTCGTGGTAGGCTGACAATGAACAGCAAGTAATCAACGCAATAACATTCTAATCAAATACTAATACTTAACCTAATGATGAAACCGACATTATCGTTTTCAAAGCCCAAGGAATTTTCAATGAAGCTTAAAACACCTATGGTACAGTGCAGTTACCTATTCTTCATTTTGTTCTTTCTCTGCTCCTGTGTTCCCGATAAGGCAGAGCCAGAGACCAAGCTTCCTGAAGCTCCTCCTGCTCCTGTAAAAAAAGTTGAGAAGCGACATCAACTTCCAGTCAAATACCAAAAGCCATCATATATGGTTGATGTGGATAATATAGATAGCCTTGATGAAGTAGTTGATGAAGTTGCTATCAAAGTCGGCGCATCTGTTCGTTCTACTCAGGGGCCGCAACCATTGTGGGACATCCTTAAACGCCTTGCAGCTTTAAAAAAAATGAGCGTTTCCTGGGCAAGTGATGTAGACCAAAATGTTCTCGTTGATGTTGATATCAGTGCTAATGATGATTTTTATAATGCCATTGAAAATCTTTTACGGCAGGTAGATTATTACTTTGATATGGAAGGAAAAACCATTGTAGTAAAGTATAAGGAAACAAGACAGTTTCATATTGCCATGCCTTTCACAAAACAGCTCTTTGAAACCGCAACCGGCGGTAATGTTTTGGGCAGTAACGATGCGTCAAGTAATATTGAAGGTACCATACGGCTGGATTCAAGGGGCAATGAATTTGATATCTGGATGAATATTCAGGACAATATGGATGCCATTCTCGATACGTGGTCAACATCAGCCACTTCCCCTGCAATACCAGAAGAAAAGGTAGCTTCAGAAGGTGAAGATGACGGAAAGGATTCAACTACTGTTGTTACCAGACAGGTTTCTGCCTCAGGCAATAAATACACCATTGATAAACCTATTGGCCTGGTAACCGTTCACGCCCCTAGACCTCTCCTTGATAAACTCGAAGTCTATTTCACAAACCTGAAAAAAGAACTGTACAAACAGGTTTCAATCGAGGCAAAAATCATTGAGGTTCAATTGAGTGATCACTCAGCCATTGGCCTCAACTGGAATTTGTTACTAAAAAATCTCTCTTTTTCCGGCGGGTCTGCAAACTTCGGTAAAACTCGAACTAAAATTGATACAAACAATAATGACACTGCTAGTAGCTGGGATCGTTCCAACAATAGCATGAGTTCCTCAACCATAGATCGTGATGAAACCAACGATTTTTTACTACCAGATCCACTCACTGGTGATACAGGAAGGCACCAATTTTCAAGCACAGTTTCACGTCAAGCAAATTCTCTTGCATCCGCTGGTGCCACCGCTGCAACAATCATCACTAACAGTTTAACTGAAGGATTAGGTGGAGCAATCTCCATGGCAGCATTTACTTTTGATTCATTCCTTAATGCTCTAAAGGAACAAGGACAAACAACCATACTCTCCAATCCCAAACTCAGCGTCTTAAATGGGCAACCGGCTCTTATTACAGTTGGAAGAAACGT
>CAMZLK010000211.1 GCA_947311475.1 uncultured Desulfocapsa sp. | reverse complement strand
TTGAAAAATCACAACTTTGCAGGGCCCAAAAAGCAGTACAGCAATATCAACAAATAGGAGCTGAAAATTTAGAAGATTGGAGAGATGAAAAACCGGACAAGATAATTGTCGCGAACCGGACAAAGTAATTGACATTTAATACGAAGCCTGTTACCCGCTCCATCGGGGAAAAAGAAATGGAAAAATTTATGAAGACATATCTCGAAATCTAGTTGTGGCTTTGGTTTTGTTCCTTTAATGACGGGGTTTACAGCGGGCAGTTGCCCGGGCGGCCAGGGGGTCGTCCGGCCAGTAATGCTTCGGGTATCGCCCAGCGAGTTCTTTTTTTACTTCAGGGTATGTATTTTCCCAAAATGAAGCGAGATCTGTAGTTACCTGCACAGGGCGTCCGGCAGGGGACAGGAGGTGAACAATAACAGGAATTTTTCCGTTGAAAACAGATGGTGTTTCTGTTGCTCCAAACATTTCCTGAATGCGTACCGCAAGTACCGGTGCTTTACCTGGCGCATAGTGTAATTTGATCCGGGAGCCGCTTGGTACCTCGATATGGCATGGAAGCAGACGATCAAGTTCCTGTTGGGCCTTCCATGGAATCCGGGATAATAGAATGGTATGGAGATCAAGTTTCGCCAGTTGTTTCAAAGTAGTGATGGAATCAAGATAGGGCGCAAGCCAGTCAAGATCTGCAATAAGGGTTTCATCCGATATATCCGGCCATTTTTCCGGAGCAAACCCATGGGCAGTCAGCATTTTATTTTGCAGGCCGCGGGTTTTTTTATTCCAGTTCAGACAATTGATTCCACTCTCTTTAATCCCTTCCATAAGGCATTGCCGGATTTTTTCAGGATTGATATTGTGTGTTGTTTCCCGTTTGATTTCTACTTTTCCAAGGGATAGAACGGACATTGCCTCCACTCTGGAATTTTTCCATTCCAGCTTGTCTTCTTTTGTTAACAAATGGCTATGGTGTGAGAGTATTTCATCAAGCGTGAGTGCGGCCGCAAGGAAGATGCGTCCACGCTGCTTACCATCATGGGCATTTGCAGCCACCAGAAAATCAGCCCGTTGCAGAGGATCGTGTGGTGAAAGGACAACTCCACTGCCGGAAGATAACAGATGCTGACTGGATCCTGGGCTTTTTCGGGCAATCCGATCAGGATAGGCAACGGCTAACAGATTACCTGCTTCGTGAAAGTCCTGTGTCTGTTGCCTTGTTCCAAGAAGCTTCTCATACTGCTTTGCCTCACGGAGGATACGCTGACAAAGAGACGGGTCTGCTCCCCTGGCTTTGATTATGTTGGCTTCTTTACGATCAAATAAACGTAAAATATCAAGTCGTTCTTCAATGTCTGCGCTTTGAGCTTCATCACCTCTGCGAAACAGATCACGGTTTTGCAAAAGTGCTGCAAGGCGGCAGGCGAGGGTGCTTTGTCCTGCTTCCCGCCCACGCAAGAGCATAAGTCCCAGACGCGGATGCAGGGGGAGTTTTGCGATTTCTTTGCCTGTGCCGGTTAGATTTCCACCACTATCAATTGCTTCAAGTTGCATTAGAAGACTTCTGGCCCGTTCCACCTGACCATGCCTTGGAGGGTCAAGCCATGGGAGCTCATTTGGATCTTTTACTCCCCATTGCAGGGTCTCAAGCAGGAGGGGAGAAAGGTCTGCCCCTGTTATTTCAGGTGGGAGATAGTCTGCCATGGAGTGATGTTCACTTTTAGTCCACAATCGATAACAGACTCCAGGCCCGAGTCTGCCTGCCCGCCCTGCACGTTGCTCAGCTGAAGCTTTTGAGATTGAAACGGTGTGGAGCGCTGTGAGGCCATTTGCCGGTGAAAATTTAGGGATTTTCATGAGTCCGGAATCGATTACAACGGAAACACCTTCTATGGTAAGGCTGGTTTCCGCTATGGGAGTGGCAAGGATCACCCGTCTTTCATTTCTGTTTGCAAAGACCATGTCCTGTTTTTGCCGGGGCAGGTCTCCATAAAGGGGTAAACAGTGAAAATCGCCTTCAAGCTGTCTTTGAACAGCTTTTATTTCACCGGCTCCCGGGAGAAATACCAAAATATCCCCATGGTGCGCTGCCATGGCATGGGTGATACTTTTTACTGTGCGCGGCACAAGATAATCATGGCTGGCACGGGAAAGATAGATTGTTTCAACAGGAAAACAGCGCCCCCGTCCTGTGATCACAGGTGCTCTGTTCATAAGATTTGATACCCGCACGCTGTCCATGGTCGCAGACATGACCATTAGTTTTAAGTTATCCCGTAGTTCTTGAATATCAAGACACAGGGCCAGCGCAAGGTCGGAATGAATGGATCGCACATGAAATTCGTCAAAAATTATCAGGCCGATGCCATTAAGATCCGGGTCTTTTTGAATCATCCGAGTGAAAACACCCTCAGTGACGACTTCAATTTTAGTCCGTGAACTGATTTGTGTATCAAAGCGAATGCGATATCCAATAAGCCCACCCAGGGATTCGCCTGTAAGCTCACTCATTCGTCTGGCTGCCATGCGTGCGGCAAGACGTCTTGGTTCTAACATGATTATTTTTTGATTATTTAGCCAACTTTTTTCTAGCAGAGTTAAGGGGACAATGGTAGTTTTGCCAGAACCCGGTTCTGCTGCAAGGATAACAGAACTGTGGTTTTCAAGGTGGCTGTGGAGTTCGGGCAGGACTGTCTGGATGGGAAGTTGAGGCAATGTGTTTATCATTCTTCAATAGTACCATTGCTTCCGGCTCTTCTCAATCTATTGGTACAGGAAAAGGTGCATATTATGGTAAGAATATATTGTGTTGTGACTGTTCTCGGTATGTTGTATGGAATGGTCGGTTGTGCAGACAAAGAACAGGTGTATCAGGGGATGTATCAAAGTTTTTCAACGATTCACGAGACCCGCATGACTGAAGATCCGTCTTATGATCCGGTTCAGGCGAGGGAGCAAAATGTTCCGGGCTATCAGGAATACAAAAGAGACCTCGAAGTGCAGTCTGATGGGAATATTACGCATGGAACGGAAAAAACAACTGAATAGTTTTTGGAAGGGTGATTAACTTATTCAGAGTTTTTACCTGTTAAATCTCTATTCCTGCGCTGGTATGTACAAAGTGTAAAACCTTCTTTTGTGCCCATACGTTTTTCAGAGACCAGTTGAAAGCTTTTTTCCGGAATCTGCGGGAAGAAGGTATCTCCTTCATACTCATCATCAAGAACTGAAAGCAAAATGGTATCAGCCAGGTTCAGGCTTTTCTTATAAAGTGTTCCACCACCGATGATAAATATCTTTTCCTGATTGCCACAGCATGCTATGCCCTTCTTGAGACTGTTTGCTATGTGACAACCGTCGATATCGAGGGTTGTACTTCTGCTCAGAACAACATTAAATCGACCGGGCAAGGGCATTGCAATAGAGTCATACGTCTTTCTGCCCATGATCACAGCGTGTCCCATGGTACTTTCTTTAAAAAATTGCATTTCTTCAGGAATGTGCCAGGGAATAGAGTTGCCTTTCCCGATAATTCTATTTTTTGCCATTGCCGCAATAAGAATCAGTTTCATAAGCGTGGAGTTGTTATTTTTTGTTGATAAACTCGTAATAAGGTCAATTGAGAGATGACTAAGTAAAAAACTTCAGCAACGAATCAGGTAAGAGTTTTTATGACGCCAGCTTTGTTAAAAAGGTAAAAAAAATAGTAATTGCAGTTTTTTTCTGTATTTTACCTACCATTCTATATTACACTTCAACAGTATACTTGTTTTTTATTTCTTTCACCGTGAATTTTTTCGGTAAAGTCCAAGAACGTGGAGGCTGTACATGAAGATAGATTGTCCCCATTGCGGGGTGCATGGCACTGTAGATAATACTTTTTTAGATAAAAAACTGCGTTGCCCGAAGTGTAGCAAAGTATTTCTTGTTACTGAGGATAGCCTTCCTGGATTTGACGATAGAGGTATGCTCAGTCAGGAAATTCTATATGATGAGTCCCACAGTCCCGATCTGTTTGCGGGGGACGAGGATCTTTTGGCCGCCATGGCTGAAGGTGGTGGTTCGTCCACTGAAGAAGATGACTTTTCCGGCTTGATGAATGATGAAAGTGAAGACAACGATTCTGGTGATGAGTTTGGAGACGGCGGCCTTGAACTTGATGAAGAGGACGTTGAGCTTGAAAAATGTTCAGGATGTGGTGAGCTGTTGCACCCTGCTTTTCTGGAATCTGTTGGTTCTGAGCATTTATGTGCCCTCTGTTTTCCTGATGGATACTTTGATACTGAACAGGAAGAAGTTGAGCTTGCAATGATAGACGATGAAGCCATTCAGGCTATAGAAGAAATAGAAGAAATAGAAGAACTAGAAGAAATAGAAGATACTGAAGAAATTGATATCGACTTGCTGGAAGAAGCAACTGAACTCGAGAGCGATTCTTCTATTCAGGCCCTGATGGCTGATGAAAATCCAGTGGAAAATTCAGGAACTGGCGGTGATTTTACCGTTGCTGAACTCATTAAAGAGGCATGGCAGAAAACCAAAGGAGTAAAAGCTTCTGTGTGGGGTGCTGTGATTGCCATGCTTGTTGTCATCAGTGGTGTCTTTTTTGGTGGAATGGCTGCTTTTCAGGCATACTATAAAGGGGTGGATCCAAATGTTACCATGGGTGCAAATTGCGGTCTGCTACTGCTTGTAATCTGGATTTTCATGCTTATGACTGGTGGTATCATGCTGATTGGTGTACGGCATGTCCTGGAACAAAGGGTGACCTGGAAGATGGTTTTTGCAGGATTCTCCAAAGCCTTCTCAATGACCATGGCGTTAATTCTACAAACTATTCTTATCACCATTGGTTTTCTTCTTCTTGTGATTCCTGGGATATATCTCTCTGTTGGCTACGCACTGGTTCTACCACTTATTCTTGATAGGGGAATGGGGCCATGGGAAGCGCTTGAGGCTTCACGTAAGGCTATTCACAAGAAGTGGCGGACTATCTTCGGATTGTATCTGGTGATGACTCTCATATCTATCGTTTCCGCGATTCCATTGGGACTTGGTTTAATCTGGACTATCCCCATGTTCTTTGTCTTGGGTGGTGTTCTGTATGTGCGTTTGTTTGGATCTGATGTACTCGCAGAAGAAGATCTGGAAGAAGAGTTAGAGGATGCTATCGAGGAAGAGCCCGATGAAGAAGTAGAAGAAAACGAAGAGATTGAAGAAGAAAGTGATGAACTTGAAGAAGCAGAAGAAAAATTGGAAGAGATTTCTGAGGAAGTCGAATCCAGGAAATAGCTGAGTAGATTTCACGTCACACTGCTCAAGTGGTGTGACGTGCTCTGCCAGCAGGAAAAGGCGGCATACATTTGTTTAGAATCCACCTTCTTCTGCTTTTGGGTGCAGTCCTTGTTTCCGGTTCGTTTCCAATTGTGGCTGCCATCAGTAAGGACCTTGATCCTGTCGTACTCACCCTGCTCCGGTTTGCCCTTGCCAGTATCCTTTTTGCTCCATTTATCTGGTTCAGATATACTCTTGTTGTCTCCTTCAGGGCTCTTGCCCGTTATTCCCTTATTTCCCTGACACTGGTACTCTGTTTTTGGAGTATGTTTCTTGCCCTCCGCTACACCACTGCTTTAAATGTCAGCGCGATTTTTACAATAGTTCCCGGCCTGTCTGGTCTGTATGCTATGGTTTTAAACAAAGAGCGGCTGGGACGACCACGGCTGATCGCATTATTTTTAGGAATTATCGGTGCACTATGCACACTTTCCCCACCTTGATAGCAGTATAATATTGAATTTCCCAGCTATACAAAAACATCACGAATACAGTCAGATGCGAGCATTGTCGTTTTACCTCTTTAGTAGCTCCGCTTCTTATCGCTTCCCTCCCTTAATCTCT
>CAMZLK010000210.1 GCA_947311475.1 uncultured Desulfocapsa sp. | reverse complement strand
TTTTGTATCCCTGTAACTTGTAGCGATGTTTCAAACGCTTTTTCAGAACCTGCTGGAAACCCTTCATCAAGTCATCTTCAGTGATGAATCTATGTTGTAATTTGGGCTGCCCTTTGGTGCCGATCCGTCCCCAATGACGAATCAATATGTAACCAAACAGATCTCGCCCGGCAATCAGGTGGTAAAATGCTGCCCGATTCTTTTCTGGTATCCTACACTCCAGGTATGCGGTCTTTAAACAAATCATTGGGGAGATACTAATCTGTCGGGTTTCTTTTCTTCGTTTCTTTTTACACGCTGTCTCTTAATTTTTTGTTTCTTCTGTCTCTTGTTGTTTTTTTCCCGCCAACAGCATGGAGTTAAGAACCGTCGGAAGGAACTCGTATTCTTAAAGCAGCAAGAGAAGAAACTGAAAAAAGTAGCGTAATACTCTACGATTCCTGTACCCTCAAAGGTTGTAGTTCGTCCAAAATTGCGGATTTCATGTCGCTAAAGCGGATTAGTAAATAAATAGAACTATAACTGAAAACAAATATCACTGGTAATAATTCTCAACTGGAGCCTGGTAGCAGCGGAAAAAGACTTTTTCGCTCTGGTACTATTTAATCAACCAATAACTGCTGCAAAGCCGTTTGCCTTTTATTGGTATTCTGCTGCCGTACCGCCATTGCCAAAGCTTTGCGGGTGCCGACAAAAACAGCGAGTGTACGGGCTCTGGTCAGCCCGGTATAGATAAGATTGCGAAAAAGCATTTTAAAATGCTGGGTGAGTACAGGTACTATCACCGCAGCGAACTCACTGCCCTGGGATTTATGGATGGTGATAGCATAGGCAAGATCGAGCTCCAGAATATCCTCTTTTTTATAGTGCACTTCCCGCATATCCGGGAAAAATGAAACGATACAACTGAGCCGGGATGTGTCAATGGACACTATTTCACCAATATCGCCGTTAAACACATTCAGATCATAATTATTTCTGCGGTGAATCACGCGATCACCTTCTCTGAATGTCCGCTCTCCGACAAGCAATTGAGTCTTGCCTGACGCCTGCGGATTTATCGCCTGCTGGATTACCCTGTTCAAATTGGAGGTTCCCAGACTGCCACGGGTCATCGGTGAAAGTATCTGAATTTCACATTGCCGGCCATGGTATTTGGGAATCCACTCCTTATAAAGGCGAACAACAGTATCAACGGCTGACAGACCATAATGAAGCGTTGACCATGGGTGAACCTTTGCCAGCACAGCCTTCAATTCTTCTGCATATCCACTGGCCCGCACTATTTTCTGCAAATCGACATGTTGAAATTTGTCTGGAATGACAAAATCCTGTTCGTAGGAAGATCTGATTAGCTCCTCAGTACGAAATTCAAAGAGATTGTCAGCTCCAGGCTGGTGTGCCATGTTTTCTGTGGTAACATATTTTTTAACACGGGAAACAAATCCAAGTTGATCCTTTGTCGCCTCATCTGAATCGATAAAAAGACAATCGACTTTATCCCGCCACAGGGAAGGTTTTTTAAAGGGCGAATCAATATGAGGAGTCTCACCCTTGTTGATCTGGTGGGCATAGCCGATAATTTTTGACTCCCGTGCCTGCCGATAGATCTGAGTCAAGCGCACACAGGTGATTGCGCCCGAACCTATAATATCTTTTAATACATTTCCAGCCCCCACCGACGGCAACTGATCCGCATCACCAATAAAAAGCAGCTGGCAACTCGCAGGAACTGCGCGCAGGAGCGAGGCAGTCAACGAAATATCAAGCATCGAACATTCATCAACAATAAGAAAATCGGCACGCAGGGGCTGTTCTTCATTTTTTTGAAAGGTACCATTTTGCCATTCAAGCAGCCGGTGCAGCGTCTTTGCTTCCCGACCGATAACCTCGCCCATTCGTTGCGCCGCCCGCCCTGTAGGTGCTGCGAGCAATACCTTTTTTTTCAGATGTTCCAGCAGACGCACGATCACTTTGGTCGTGGTGGTTTTGCCGCAACCGGGGCCTCCGGTCAATACAGAAAAATGGCGGCTGATAACCGTCTGGATAGACATTGCCTGTTCTGCGCTGAGTGTCAAATTATGGTTACGAAAGTGATTTTCAAGCCATTTTCTAATTCTTCTCGTATCTGCTTGCAGGGGGTGGGCCATGGAACGTATTTTTCGAGCCACCAGATCTTCGTCGTAGTAAAGCGACTTTGAGTAGTAGCAGACCCTTGTTTCCCCGCCTGGAACCGGTAGAATACGCACCCGCAGATGATTCTCCGACTCCATTCTTTCTAGAATAGCAGTAAACTGATCCTCTCGTCGAAAACCGAGTAGTTGCGATACCTCTTCCACTATCTGCACAGATGTCAGATAACAATGTCCCTGTTCACGGCCAGCGGCAAGGATATGTTTTATCGCCGCAGTTATGCGCTGTTCACTGTCTTCTGCCAGGCCGATACTAAGTGCTACCTTATCTGCCGAGAAAAAACCAATACCATAAAAATCGTTGGCAAGCCGGTAAGGATCTTCATTGACCAGCTCAATTGCCTTTTCTCCATATCTTTTATAGATCCGCACGGCAAAAAGAGTCGAGATACCGTTACCCTGCAAAAACATCATTACCTCGCGGATCATCCGGTGTTCCCGCCATGATTTTTCAATCATCTGCAGTTTCTTTTTGGCAATACCGGGCACCTCAACAAGCCTGCCGATCTCATTTTCAAACACATCGAGGGTACTACCCTTAAAATGACGTACAATTTTAGCGGCCGTCTTCGGCCCGACACCGTATATGAGGCCGGAGCCCAGATATTTTTCCAAAGCAGCGGCTGTGGCCGGTTTTTTTTCAATCGCTTTATCGGCTTTAAACTGACGTCCAAACTGTGGATGCACCGTCCATACGCCATGAAATTCCATGGTGGCCCCGGCAAACACCCGGGTCTGGTGCACTGTCACAGTTTCCTGCTGCTGACCTGGACTGTTAAAAGAAGAAATTCTGAGAACAGACCAGCCATTCTCAGGATTATGATAGGTTACCCGCTGAACAATACCTTGTAATATTTCAGTAATTCGTGTCATAAAAACCGCGGTGTAGATCGGGCAAAGCCCATAAAATACTTACCATGGCAAACCCGCAGTTGGTAAAAACGACCACTGGTATCTCTGTAGTAAACTTGCTGCCCCGTATGGGTAGTAGCTCGGCCAACCTTTAACTCGTTTTCTCTGTATGCGTTTAGGTCTTACCATAGTGATGTATATCTTTTTAGATATTAAATATGATAATATTTATATAAACAAAAAACATATACACTCATATCGTTTCACGCAAGGCTTTGATAAGTTTTTCACCAGATGTTTTACTACCTAATACGATTAAAGCCCGGATAGCAG
>CAMZLK010000209.1 GCA_947311475.1 uncultured Desulfocapsa sp. | reverse complement strand
GTTAAAATCCCGATGGCTAAGTAAAAAACTTCATATGCGAGGCGCACATTTTTTGTTTAATTTCGGCGTACTAAGGTACGTTGAAATTAAACAAAAAATGTAGCAACGAAGCAGATGAAGAGTTTTTACGACGCCATCACTATTCACACACCTAACGCGGATAAACCGCAAGTAAGTGGCTCGAAGATCTCTCTTCGTTCGCTATCTGTTACCTATGCCAATAATTTGAGTTTGAAACACTTTTGATTTCTTGTTCTTATTACAGCTTTTCAGGAGTAAGGTACTAAAAAATATTATGACTACCGTAAAAAAGAAAAAATCTGTTTATATCAATATAGCATTTGTAGCCACATTAATCGGAATTCTTCTTTTTCTGTCCAAAGCGCCGGAAATAACCACTCCTCCTCTTCCCCACGACAAAGACCATAATCGGTTCTTTACCATGAAGAAGAAAGCTGCAGGAAAATTATGTGTTGAATGTCACACTTCAGAAGACATTGTCGAAATCCATAAAGACAGCACCTCGAACACACTCCGGTGTTTGTTTTGTCACAGACGAGACTAAGGAGCCGTCTGAAAATAACTTGAACATATCATATCTCATCTTCAGATCATCTTTGTTCGATCTTCAATCACAAAATCCTCAGCGTAGTTCAACTACGCTTGCGGTTTTGTTCAATCAGACCGAACAAACCTGACCTAAATCTGAGCATGATATTGTCCAACTTATTTCCGGACTGCTCCTAACATCAGCCTTTCAGGCTTCTTCGTACCATTTCAAAGACATCCCCTGAAAGTCCTTTTTTATCAGCAATTCGCTGCAACTGCCCCTTCATCAATCCCTGCCGTACCTCATCGTAACGTTTCCAGGTAGAAAATGGTGTGGTCAAACGAGAGGCAATCTGAGGATTACGAGAATCGAGTTCAAGGATCTGATCAGCAAGAAATTGATACCCGCTGCCATCGTCACTATGGAACCGAACATGATTTGAGCCAAATGCTCCGATCAATGACCGTACCTTATTGGGGTTGGTGATGGAAAAGGCGGGATGACCCATCAAATTTTTCACCGATGCAAGGGTTTCCGGTAAACTCGATGTTGCCTGCAGGATGAGCCATTTATCCATAACCAGTACATCATCTTTCCATTTTTCATAAAAATGGTCCAAGAGCTCTTGACGTTCAGGGATATCGCAATTGCTAATGGCTGCCAACACGGCAACGCTATCAGTCATGTTCTCAGCATCACGATATTGCTTGAGCGCAAGATCCACATCAGATTGAACAGGCACGTCTGCTGCCAAAAGATACGAAAGGCAGACGTTTTTCAACCGCCGCTGCCCCATTGCCACAGAGCTTAACTGGTACGCTCCCTGATCTCTGTTTTCATCCCAGACCGCCCTAAATTCTGTTGCCAAAGCATTACACAATTCCTGACGCACAAACTTTCTGCCCTGGTGGAGGTTATAAGGATCAATCACCGCCATCTGCTGGGCAAGATAACTTTCTTCCGGCAAGCTGAGTGCCATTCCAAGGAGGGACTTATCACTCTTCTTATCACCCAGGATCTTTTTTACAGCAGTAATAAATAATGGGTCAAGTACAGGAGTTTCCTCCTTTTGCAATGCAGCAGTACTTTCGAGAATAACAGATTCGCTCAAGCGAAATGCAGCATCCCACCTGTTAAAAGAATCAGAATCGTTTGCCATCAAGAAGGCAAGTTGCTCTCTGTCCTGCCAGGGCTTGACTTTTACTGGCGCAGAAAAACCGCGCAAAAACGACAAGACAGGCTTCTCTGAGAGATTTTTAAAGGAATAGCTCTCCTCATCACTAAAAAGCTCAAGTAAATTGTTGCCTGGATTCATATCTTCTCCAGCTGAATTCAAAAGGCCAAAACGCACTGGAATATGAAAGGCTGACTTGTTCTCCTGCAACTGATTTGGAGTTGTCGGACAGGTTTGTGAGATTCTCAGTTTGTATTCTTTTGCATTTTCATTCCATTCCTCTTCAACCTGCAATTCCGGTGTCCCAGACTGACTGTACCAGAGTTTAAACTGATCAAGATTCACCCCGGACGCACAGGACATTGCTGAAACAAAATCGTCACAGGTGACGGCCTGTCCATCATGCCGTTCAAAGTAAAGATCCATTCCTTTCCTGAAGGTGTCTGCACCAAGCAAGGTATGCATCATACGAATCACCTCAGCACCTTTGTTATAGACAGTTACCGTATAAAAGTTATTTATCTCAACGTAGGAATCGGGACGCACCGGATGAGCCATGGGGCCGGAATCTTCACGAAACTGAAAACTTCGCAAGACCCGAACGTCATCGATTCGCTGTATGGCACGAGAATTCATGTCGGATGAAAACTCCTGATCACGAAAAACAGTCAGGCCTTCTTTCAGGCTTAATTGAAACCAGTCACGGCAGGTTACACGGTTGCCGGTCCAGTTATGGAAGTATTCGTGGCCGATCACCCCTTCAATTCCGAGATAATCCTGATCCGTCGCTGTTTCCTTACTGGCAAGAACGTATTTTGAATTAAAAACATTCAGTCCCTTATTCTCCATGGCTCCCATGTTGAAATCATCCACCGCCACAATCATAAACATATCAAGGTCGTACTCAAGGCCGAATCTTTCTTCATCCCATTGCATGCTTTCTTTGAGGGAAGTTATGGCATGGCCGCATTTAGCTCTATTTTTTTCTTGAACAAATATTTTCAAATCTATTGTGCGACCGGATCTGCTTGTAAAGGTATCATTTATAGATACCAGATCCCCGGCAACCAGGGCAAACAGATAACAGGGTTTGGGAAATGGATCTTCCCAGACAGCAAAATGACGGCCTTCTTCAAGCTCTCCTTCCTCGACAAGGTTCCCGTTGGAGAGTAAAACCGGACAACTTTTTTTATCTGCTTCAATCCGGGTGCTGAACCATGTCATGACATCAGGCCTGTCAAGATAATAGGTTATTTTTCGAAAGCCCTCTGCTTCGCATTGGGTACAAAAATTCCCACTGGTTCGGTATAACCCCTCAAGTGCTGTGTTTTTATCAGGATAAATCCGGGTACTGATTTCAAGCACAAAAGTATCTGCGACATCAAACAGTGTCATCCCATCTTCATCAATAAGATATCTCTCACTCACCAATGGCGTTCCATTAAGCGCAATTGAGAGAAGGTCCAGGTTTTGACCATCGAGAAAAACATTGCCACTGACATCTGCTGAATCCGGATTCTTACGAAAAGAAGTTCTTGCATTAACTACACAGTCGTTCTCACCAAGTACAAACTCCAGATGTAAATCGTCTATCAGAAAAACAGGAACCTGATAATCTTTTAGATAGATGGTAGGATGGTTTTTCTCTGTCATGGTTTTTCCTTTTTATAGTTTCAATTCAGTTAGCGTTGACAGCCTGGACGTTCCAGTATATTTTTCACAAACAAACGTTTCTTAAGACAACTTCTTTTATACCATAAAAGCTGAGGCAACAATCATATGTTAAAAATTAACGAACACTATCTCAAACTTCAAGCTTCCTATCTTTTTTCAAATATCGCAAAAAAAGTGGGTGCGTTTCAGGATTTAAATCCAGACAAAGATATCATTCGTCTCGGAATTGGTGATGTAACCCGTGCTCTCCCCCAGGCCTGTACAGATGCCTTTCATGCAGCCATTGATGAAATGGCGACAGATATAGGCTTTCGTGGCTACGGCCCTGAACAGGGCTACGATTTTCTACGTGAAGCAATTGCGAAAAATGATTTTCAGGCCCGTGGGGCAGATATCTCGGCAGATGAAATCTTTGTGAGTGACGGTGCAAAATGTGATACCGGAAATATCCAGGAATTATTCACTCGTGATGCAATCATTGCCATCCCTGATCCTGTTTATCCTGTGTATCTTGACACAAACGTCATGGCAGGACGTACTGGAGATTTTGAAGATGGCCGTTACAAAGGTATAATTTATCTTGATTCCACAAAAGAGAATAATTACGTCCCCAGTCTGCCAACTGAAAAACCCGATCTTATCTATCTCTGTTTCCCAAACAACCCCACGGGTTCCACCATCACCAAGGCAGAGCTGAAAACATGGGTGGATTACGCAAAAGAGAATCAGGCACTCATCCTGTTTGATGCTGCATATGAAGCCTTTATTCGTGACGAATCCCTACCAAAATCCATTTATGAGATAGAAGGTGCCAAAGAAGTGGCCATTGAGTTCCGCTCATTCTCCAAAAGTGCAGGATTTACCGGCACACGGTGCGCGTATACTGTTGTTCCTAAAGAATGTACAGCCTTTGATTCAAAAGGCGGCAAGCAGCCCATTCATCCACTCTGGAATCGTCGCCACTGCACAAAATTCAATGGCGTTTCCTATCCTGTACAGCGTGCTGCTGCTGCCGTTTACACGGACACAGGAAAGGCTCAGACAAAAGATCTGGTTGCTGGATATCTGAAAAATGCTGACCTCATTGCTCAGGAGATACATAATCTTGGCTATGATTTTGTGGGCGGGGACAACTCTCCATATATCTGGATTGAGGGGAAACGTGATTCCTGGGAATTCTTCGATATGTTGCTGAATAAAGCAGGTGTGGTTTGTACACCTGGCGCGGGATTTGGAAAATGTGGTGAAGGCTATATAAGGCTTTCCGCATTTAATTCTTATGAAAATGTGGAAAAAGCAATGGTGAGAATTAAAGAAGCCCTGGCTTAGCGTAATATTCAAGCCTGAACAGTTTGAACTGTAACTGGGAATATCGAAGAGTATACGGACAAAACTTCGATATTCCTTTCGCTCTACGTTTACTCTTCAAGAATTGCAGGTTGGAATATTACATTTTCATCCTTTCCGCTTTGCTCTTCAAACTGATTAAATCCTAGCTTCTGCAGGAATGTCACAACTCCCTGTACCAGACGTTCAGGAGCTGATGCTCCTGCTGTAATACAGATAGTGGATACACCGGTCAGCCAATGACGTTCAATATCATGCTCATCATCAATCAGATATCCTTTCATCCCTGCTCTATCCCCCACTTCGCGCAACCTGTTTGAATTCGAGCTGTTCTTAGACCCCACAACCAACAGGAGATCACAACGTTCACCAAGCTCCCGCATGGCCCTTTGTCGATTTAAGGTTGCATAACAGATATTGGATTTTGGCCCTTTGATAGCAGGAAATCGACCGAGTAAAATATCTCGTATTCCTTTGATATCGTCCTGGCTCAAGGTTGTTTGCGTTACAAAAGCGACTCGATTCTGATCCTGCACATGAACAGAGCGTGCCTCCTCTTCAGTGGCAACAATGTGTACATTGCCAAGAACACGCCCTGCAGTTCCTTCCACCTCAGGATGATTATGATGACCAATAATCAAAACATCATATCCGTCAGCGTAGTATTTCTCCACCATCTTGTGAACGGAGCCCACAAGGGGACAGGTACCGTTAATGGTTCGCAGGCCAAGGGTTTTAGCACGCATTTCAGTCTCCACAGAAACACCGTGAGCGCTAAATATACAAATCGCATTTCTGGGGACATCTACCAGATCATCCACAAACACAACGCCCATCTGCTCCAGTTCCTGAACCACATGTTTATTATGAACAATCTCATGCAACACAAAAATTGGTGAGCCATACTGTTTCACTGCAAGCTTTACTGTGGAAATTGCCCTATCAACACCTGCACAAAACCCTCTGGGATTTGCCAATATGATCTTTTTTTCTGTTTTTCCCATTAGTTCCCCGACTACAACTTAAATAAAGTACCTTCTACCATTCAACTATCAACAAAACCTACAGCACTATTCACTTTTATTGAACAAACTTTTTACTATTTCTTTTTTAATTTTGGGTTTGACTTGCATCCATATAGAGTTTAAAAAGATCTTTTAATATCAAGAATTCAGCATTCATTGTCTTTTGCCAAAAAGGAACAAATTTTATGAACCATTCCCAAATTTTCACTGTGACCCAACCTACTCAGATTCAATTCGGTACCGGTGCAATTTCAAACCTTGCTGAGACTGTAAAAAGCTTTAACGGAAGCAATGTATTTCTCGTTGTTGATCCGGGCCTTGTAGAGGCAGGGCTGATATCTCCCATCACAGCGCCCTTAACAAAAGCTAACATTCCGTTTACCATTTACGATAATGTTGATCCGGAACCAGGCCTCAAGCTCGCCGATAAAGGGACAAAAATTGCTAAAAAAGCAAAGTGTGATTGTGTTGTTGGAGTAGGTGGTGGATCTGCCATGGATGTGGCAAAAGCCATTGCGATTCTACTCACAAACGGCGGTAAAGCTGTTGATTATCTTGGCCTTGGACTTATTAAAGAGCCAGGCGTTCCCAAGATAATGGTTCCAACTTCTTCCGGGACAGGTGCTGAAGTAACATTTACAGCAGTTTTCATCAACGAAAAAACAGGCTCCAAAGGCGGCATGAATGGTGACCCTCTCTATCCTGACGCCACGATCCTTGATCCTGAGCTTACCATGAGTCTGCCACCCCATGTAACGGCCTTCACCGGTATTGATGCTCTTACACATGCGTTGGAAGCATATACTTCCACACAAGCCCATACCATTTCAGAAATGTACTCACTGGAAGCTATCACGCTCATAGCTGATAACCTTCCAGCTGCTTATGCAAATGGGGATAATCTTGAGGCTCGCTCAGCCATGCTCATGGGATCACTCCTTGGCGGAAAGGCCCTGGCGACAGCAGGTGTTGGACTGGTTCACGCCATGGCATATCCAATGGGAGGTATGTTTGGAATACCACATGGTCTGGCCAACGCTGTACTTCTCCCCTATGTGGTTGATTATAACCTTATTGGCGACATGGAAAAGTTTGCAGTTCTTGCCAGAGTACTAGGGCAGAACACAGATGATCTCACCTTACGTGAATCCGCAAGTCTTTGTGTGGATGCACTCTTTAATTTAAATGACGACGTTGGTATTCCTGCCACCCTGAAAGATCTGGATATTCCATTTGATGCTATTCCCGAAATGGCGGAAATTGCTCTCACCGTTACAAGACCTGTTGAAAATAATCCTAGAAAACCAAATCTTAAAGAGGTTATTGCAATTTATGAAACCGCTTTTAGTGGAGCCATGCCTTTTTAACCAACAGGCAAACAACTGCTTCGCTGTTCCATTTTTGTTTACTTGCAACGTACCTTAGCGGCGAAATTAAACGAAGAGCTTGTCCGAGAATAAGCATTTCGGAGTCTCGTTCCTCGTTTACCTGGTCAAAATCGAAGGATTTTTGAAAAATGATCGCAACCATACATAGGGTATTGCGAGCATTATTTTTCATCAATTCTGAAACGTTTTCGTATTGCCTGACTCTTTTAAATTCCCGGTCGAGATGTGAAACTATCTTGCTGATTACCTAATCTCTAATTGATAAATACTCTTACAAATAGTGATTTTTTTTATGACACATTTTCAAGGATACTAAACTCGTAAAAAGGATTAAATCCCGAAGGCTAAGTAACTTAATATGCAAAGATTAAAAAACCTGGTAGCTGAGATTGTGGTGCAATATCGCTGGTTGTTTGTCATAGTTTTTGTCTGCGTTGCCCTTCTGTCTGCAAGCGGCATGAGTCGCCTTGTTTTTTCAAACAACTCGAGGATGTTTTTCTCCAAAGAAAATCCTCAGTTACAGGCTTTGGAGGCACTTGAAAAAACATATACCAAGGTGGAGAATGTTCTTTTTATTCTTGCCCCAAAATCAGGTAATGTATTTGAAAATGAGCCTCTTGCAGCCATTGAGTTTCTCACTGAGCAAGCGTGGCAGCTCCCTTACTCAAGCCGTATTGACTCTTTGAGTAATTATCAGCACACAAAAGCTTCTGATGATGACCTTGTTGTCGCAGATTTAATCTCTGATGCGGAAGCCCTCAGCCAGGAGGAAATCGCCGATATCAGGAAAATTGCACTTCACCAACCCATGCTCCTCCATAGCCTGATAGATCCGGATGGAAGCGTCACAGCTGTCAATATTAATATAATCAAACCCGACGATGGCAGCTATAATATCGATTACATAAGCAATGCAGCCCTGCAACTCCAGCAACTGATGGAAGATAAATATCCAGCCATCGATATTTATCTCACTGGAGGGGTGATGATTGATGCAGCTTTTGGGGAAGCCCCTGTAAAAGATATGAAAGCATTGATTCCTGTCATGTTTACCTTGCTGCTCTTTCTAATTGTGGTTTCCCTGCGCTCTGTTATGGCTACCGCAATAACCCTGCTGGTTATCATTTTCTCCACCATTACTGGCCTTGGGCTTGCCGGCTGGACAGGGATCATACTGACCCCGGCCTCTGCCAATGCACCAATTATTATACTAACCCTTGCTGTTGCAGACTCCATTCATATCCTTGTCTCAGTTTTCTATCAAATGCGTACTGGTTTATCCAAGAATGACGCTATCCGAGAATCTCTCAGAATTAATATCAAACCGGTTATTATAACAAGCGTCAGCACTGCAGTTGGTTTTCTAACCATGAACTTCTCAGACGCCCCTCCTTTCAGGGATCTTGGGAATATCGTTGCCATGGGCGTGATAGCTGCACTTCTTTATTCAATTTTTTTTATGCCTGCACTCCTGGCCATCCTTCCTGTTCGCACAACAAAGAGCCAATCAAGCCCAAACAAAATCTTTTCGATTCTCGCAGATTTTATCATCACTCATCGCAACCCTATATTCTGGTCCATGATTGTACTCATTCTTGTAACCAGCAGTGGATTGTCAAAAATACACTTAAATGATGAATTCATTAAATATTTTGATAATAGCTATCCTTTTAGAGTCGCATCCGACTTTTCTGCTGAACACCTTGCAGGTCTTGAAATAATAGACTGGAATCTAGATTCTGGAGAAGAAGGTGGTATAAATGACCCAAAATTCCTGCAGACAGTTGATGCTTTTGCAACCTGGTTTCGCAACCAGCCTGAAGTCCGTCATGTATACACCATTACCGATATCATGAAACGCCTTAATAAGAACATGCATAATGACGATCCTCTCTATTACAGACTTCCAGAGCAACGCGATTTGGCCGCACAATATCTGCTTTTATACGAGATGAATCTTCCCTTTGGCCTTGACCTGAATAACCGCATCAATATTGACAAATCTGCCATACGGTTAACGGTATCCACCCCTAATATCGGTACATCAGGAATTCTTGACCTCGAGCGCCGCGGCCGTGAGTGGTTAATGCTTCATTCGCCTGAGTTAACAACATACGGATCCGGCCTTTCCATCACCTTTGCTTATATTTCAAAACGTAATATCAATTATATGCTGAAAGGTTCCATCGTAGCACTGCTTCTTATTTCGTTTATCATGATTTTTGCATTAAAGGATCTTAAGCTTGGGCTTCTGAGCCTTGTTCCAAATCTCACCCCCGCACTTATGGCCTTTGGTACCTGGGGATTTTTGGTCGGACAGGTTGGACTTGCCGTTTCAGTTATGATAGCCATGACCCTTGGAATTGTTGTCGACGATACTGTCCATTTTCTTGCAAAGTATCAACGTGCCCGAAACGTACATGGCATGAACTCTGAGGATGCTGTGAGATATGCATTTAACACCGTAGGTTCTGCTATTTGGGTAACAACTCTTGCATTGGTTGGCGGTTTTGGGGTACTTTCATTTTCAGGATTCCAGATTAACTCCCATATGGGAGCAATGACGACAATAACAATTATTTATGCACTTATTCTTGATTTTTTCTTTTTACCAACCTTACTCTTAAAACTGGAGAGTTCAAAATGAAGCCCTTTTCCTTAAAAACCTTCACCTGTTATTGCCTCCTTTTACCTTTCTTTCCGATTCCTTCCGTAATTGCAGAAACACCCGAGGAAAAAGGTTTAGCAATTGCCATGGAATCTGATCGTCGTGATGAAGGTTTTGGCGACTACACCGCCAATATGACAATGATCTTAAAGAATAAACATGGAAAAGAAAGTAAAAGATCCATTCGAAACAAAACACTTGAGGTAAAAGGCGATGGAGATAAAAGTCTCTCCGTTTTTGATACTCCACGTGATGTCAAAGGCACTGCGTTTCTCACCTTTTCGCATAAAGTTGGCGATGATGAGCAGTGGCTCTATCTGCCTGCACTAAAGAGAGTTAAACGCATAAATTCGAGAAACAAATCAGGATCCTTCATGGGCAGTGAATTCTCCTATGAAGATATCGCCAGCCAGGAAGTGGAAAAGTATACCTATAAATTCATAAGAGAGGAAGAATTTCAGGGGCAGCCCGTCTATGTAAGTGAAAGTTATCCTGTAGATGCTAAAAACTCGGGCTATTCAAAACGTATTTCCTGGGTTGACAAGGCAGAATACAGGCTGTTAAAGGTTGAATTTTATGACAGGAAAAAGAGCCTTTTAAAGACACTGACAGTTGATGGATATCACCAATATCTCAATAAATATTGGCGTGCTGACAGCATGAGCATTGTGAACCATCAAACAGGAAAATCCACCACCCTGCTCTGGAAAGATTACTCCTTTCAAACAGGCCTTAGTGACAAGGATTTTAATTCCACAAGTTTGAAACGTGTCCGATAATACAATTTTTCAGAAATATCTTCTTACAGGGGGCATTTGTCTCTGTTTCCTGTTCCTGTTTAATTGTAATTCCTCTGCATTTGAGGCCGATACAGAACTCTCTGTGCAAGGTTTTCTTTTTCTTGAAAATGGTGCATGGCCGCATCAGGAAAGTTACTCGGCATCTACTGCTGTGGATCTGGAAATATACCATGAAATCCTCAACAACTTCCATTTTTCAATGGAAGCATTCTATCGAATCGACAGCCTAGATAAAGAACGTACTCATGGTGACATAAGAGTAGCAGAACTTCTTTACTTCAACGACAACCTGGAAATCATGCTTGGGGTTGGGCGCGTTTTCTGGGGAGCAACTGAATTTGTACATCTTGTGGATATCATCAATCAGACAGATCAGGTTGAGGAACTTGACGGTGAGGAAAAACTTGGCCAGCCCATGATACACCTCACAGTACCTCGTAACTGGGGCGCTGTTGAAGCTTTTGTCCTGCCATGGTTCCGCGAGCGCACCTTCCCCGGAGAGAATGGTCGCCTTCGCACACCACTTCCAGTGGATACAGACCGCGCTGTCTATGAAAGTGGTGCTGAACAGAGCCATATCGATCTGGCCTTTCGCTATACAACAACCATGGGTAACACAGATCTTGGCCTTTATTATTTTAATGGCACAGCCCGTGACCCTGTCCTCCTGTTATCTCAAAATTCCCCTTCTAATCTTTCACTCTCTCCCTTTTATGAGCAGATAGGTCAAACAGGCCTTGACCTTCAAATGACAGCTGGGGAATGGTTATTCAAAGGTGAGGCTTATTATCGTACCGGCCAGAGCCGATCTTATGGTGCCACCACATTCGGTTTTGAATATACTCTCGTGGGTATCGCTGAAACCATGATGGATCTGGGGATACTCGGAGAATATGTATATGATGATCGTGATGATGGCTGGCTTCCAACAATTTACGAAAATGATATCATGTGTGGCCTGCGTCTGGCTGTCAATGATATGGATGACTTAAACATACTTTTGGGAGTGATCAGGGACATTCATTCTGGTTCAACCATTATGGCTATCGAGGCCAGCAGGCGCTTAGGTGAGGCAATTCGACTCAATCTGGATGCTTCTTTTTTTATCAATATGGATTCCCATGATCCTGCATTCGGTCTTGCCCGAGATGATTTCATCAAACTCGAGATAGTGTGGTACTGGTAAATAACAATTGATGCTTAAACGTTCAGCACTATCTTTTACAATCTGTCTGTTTTGTATCCCTGCAGGTTTTAGCCGGCTTTCTGCTGAATCCGGCCCCCAGGAATATGAAAACTTCCAAAATGTCCAATTCGTGAAAAATTACGATGGTGATTCAATCACCTTTAACATCCCCAATGCCCCTGCAATTTTTGGCAAAAACATGGTCATACGATTGCGTGGTATAGACACACCAGAACTCAAAAAAAAATCATGCCCTGCGGCTCAGGAGAAAGCAAAAAAGGCAAAACAACTGGTTCACTCTCTTCTCATAGATGCACAGATCATTAATCTCCATCACATAGCACGAGGAAAATATTTCAGAATGCTCGCCGATGTTGAATTTGATGGAAAAGACCTGGCAACTGCATTACTGAATCAGAATCTTGCTGTGAAATACTCCGGTGGAAAAAAAGAATCCCACTGGTGCACGGAAAAAACCAAAACAATTTCAGCAAGACACAATTCCAGTGGTATCCTTCCTCCAAAGGTATCAGGCGTATATGTCTGGCCTCCTCCACCTGTGGAAAAAACGACACATAGCACCGACAAAAAATGAACGATAACAATAAAGGCCTCCTTGCTGCCTGCGGGGCGTTTACAATATGGGGCCTGCTTCCTCTTTACTGGAAGTCTGTCTCCAATGCCATCCCCATTGAAATTATCTGCCATCGGATTACATGGTCAACCGTGGTAACACTCCTGCTTCTTCTCATGTGGAGAAAAGCAGGGCCACTGCTGCTCGTCCTGAAAGATAAAAAAATTATTTTACGTTTTATTCTCAGTTCACTGCTGCTCTCCATAAACTGGCTTATTTATATATGGGCAGTGAACAGTAACTATATCGTAGAAACCAGCCTTGGTTATTATATCAATCCACTGATTAATGTTTTGCTCGGTGTTTTCTTTTTACATGAGCGGTTACGCAAAGTTCAATGGCTGGCTATTTTCTTTGCATTCCTTGGGGTTTGTTACCTGACATTTGGATATGGCCATTTCCCTTTAATTGCTATCATTCTTGCTATCACCTTTGGGCTTTATGGCTTGCTTAGAAAAACAGCCTCCCTTCCTTCTCTTGAAGGCCTCTGTTTAGAAACTGCCATCCTTTTTCTTCCTGCACTTGGTGTCCTGATATACCTTGCAAGTCAGGGACAATCTGATTTTATTCATCAAAACATCAATGGTCGCCTTCTGCTTGCAGGTGCCGGTATCGTCACTTCTTTGCCCTTGCTGTTATTCGGATACGCTGCACAAAGAATTCCACTATCGACTCTGGGAGTTGTGCAATATCTTGGGCCAAGCCTACAACTTATAATAGGGATTTTTGTATATAACGAAGCGTTTCCAAGGGCACAAATGATTGGTTTTATGCTTGTCTGGTGCGGATTACTTGTCTATGTAACGGAAGGTTTTCTGGTTCGAAAAATGAGAAAGAAAATGCTTTGAGACTTGAGGTCTAAAAATCTTTTATTATTCCAGTAGATCAGCCAGCTCCTCTGGAGTCAGGATGGATCTCAGCTTTTGAGAACGACGATCTTCATATTGTCGCCTCTCTTCCCGTTTTCGGCGATCAACACCTAAACGTGGATTAACAAGGGAGCGAATCCAGGCACGCAAAGAACGCCTGACAGGAGTGCCGGATTTCCGGTGATCAAATCGGCGCTCACAAAACAGTCTCCTTTCGGAAAACTCCCTGCGCTCATTTCGAGCACTACGTCTTTCTATTTCATCCCATTGCTGCAAAACGTTTTCCGTGTGTGTCTCATATGTAAAAAAGAAAATCTCACTAATACCCGTTAATTATACGATACTTTTTGGTAATTCACTATAACAATCTGTCTTTGCTGTGGAACAAAAACGTTATTGTGCCACACCAGACATCTACTTTTCAAAGCCACTTTCACAGATACGACGTAACGGTGTTTAACTTGCTATAATCACGTTATGAGGAGAAAAAACAGTACAAATCACTTTGAGAAACCATAGTCCTGGACCACGTGAAACGCACGTCATTAAAGAGAACAAATTGTCCCCAATAAAGCTTGTTCAAATTTCCGATATAATCTCTTTTTTTCTTCCTTCACCCGTATCAGTGTGGTAACGTAAGCGAGTTTTTCAAACTGGCTGTTTTATATTTTTAGCAGACTTAGCCTCCCCGCTAAGTGCCTGCAAATGGTCTCAGTTTATTGTTTTCCGATATGGTATCGGGAAGCGAATCAATTCCTATTAAGATATTGGAGGAAGTATGTATCGTAAAATATGTCTGTCTTTTGCAGCAGTAGCACTTTCTACTGCCCTGTTGGCTGCTCCGGCTTTTTCAAAACCTACGGTTATTAAGTTTTCTCACGTTGTTGCAGAAAACACCCCTAAAGGTCAGATGGCTAATAAGTTCCGTGATCTGGTTAAAGAACGTCTTGCTGGAAAGGTTGAAGTTGAGGTGTATCCTAATTCCCAGCTCTTTGGTGATAACAAGGTTCTTGAAGCCATGCTTCTTGGTGATGTACAGATGGCAGCACCAGCTCTTTCAAAATACAGCCGTTACACCAAAAAACTTCAGCTTTTTGATCTCCCGTTCCTTTTTGCAGATATGGCTTCTGTTGACCGCTTTCAACAAAGTGATAAAGGTAAGGCCCTTCTAAATTCAATCAGTGAGAAAGGACTTATCGGACTCGGTTATCTACACAACGGCATGAAACAACTCTCTTCCAGCAAACCACTAAAAGTACCTGCCGATGCCAAGGGATTAAAATTCCGTATTATGTCCTCAGACGTCTTGGCTGCCCAATTTAAAGCAGTGCACGCAACGCCATTGAAAAAACCTTTTTCTGAAGTGTTCACCCTTCTTCAGACAAAAGCCATCGATGGGCAGGAAAACACCTGGTCAAATATATATTCCAAGAAGTTTTTTGAAGTTCAACCTTTTATAACAGAATCTAATCACGGCTTACTGGACTACATGGTTGTAACCTCTATTGAATTCTGGGATGGTCTTCCTCAAGATGTTCGTCTGGAAGTAAAGAAGGCACTTGATGAGGCTATCGCCTTTGGCAATAAAGTCGCAGCTGAAAAATCTCTTGCTGATAAACAGAAAATTATTGATTCCAAACGGAGTGAAATCATCTCTCTTAATGCTGATGAGCGAACTCAGTGGGTTGAAGTCATGAAACCTGTATGGAAAGAATTTGAAGGTGAAGTCGGTAAGGATTTAATTGAAGCCGCTTACAACTCTAATCAGTGAAAATAATCTATATCTGATTCAGCCATTTGCGGGGGCGTTCCTTTTCAAGAACGGCCCCCTTTTTTTATGAGAGGATCGTGTATGCTACGTCTCCTTAACAAGACAGAAGAAGCTGTTATCTGCCTGTTACTTGTCTCCACAACTCTACTGGTATTTGTGGATGTTGTTATGCGTTTTGGTTTCAATACAGGTTTTATGTGGTCTCAGGAACTGACTTTACATATGTCAGCCTGGTTTGTTCTTTTTGGCGCATCATATGGGATAAAGGCTGGTTCACATATTGGTGTGGATGCCTTTGTTAACCTGTTCCCTCGGACAGGCAGGAAAATTTTGACAGTCATAGCCTGTGTACTGAGTTTGACGTACTGTGGCCTGATACTATACGGTAGCTGGATATACCTTGCCAAGGTAAAGAAAATAGGTATCGATCTAGAGGATTTACCAATTCCCGCCTGGATTGCGCACGGTATGCTTATTTTTGGTTTCGTTTTTCTCTCCATTCGAATTTTTCTCCTTTTGTGGGATGTTATTACCGGTGAAAGTGATGGCTTCCGTCATGCCAATGAGGCTAAAGACAGTATGGAAATTGTGAACGAAATCAAGAGAGCGGAGGTTGAGATATGACAACTGCAGCTTTATTTATTTTACTTTTTGCCTGTATGCTGCTGGGAATGCCTATTGCTTTGTCTCTTGGGCTTTCAAGTATTGGAACCATTCTGTTTTTCTCAAACGATTCTCTTGCCTCAATCGCTTTGAAACTGTTTGAATCTTTATCTGAACATTATACACTGCTGGCAATCCCGTTCTTTATTCTTTCCTCTGCATTTCTTTCAACTGGCGGTGTGGCAAAACGAATTATCCGTTTTGCACTAAGCCTTGTAGGCCATATTCGTGGTGGTATTGCCATGGCATCTGTCATGGCCTGCATGATTTTTGCGGCTGTCTCAGGATCATCACCTGCAACAGTTGCAGCAATTGGTTCCATTGTTATTGTTGGAATGGTGAAGGCTGGATATCCCGAAAGTTTTGCCGCAGGAGTTATTACAAATGCTGGAACCCTTGGAATCTTGATTCCACCCTCCATTGTCATGCTGGTGTATGCAGCAGCCACTGAAGTTTCTGCCGCCAGAATGTTTATGGCAGGTTTTATTCCTGGACTTCTGATGGGCCTGATTCTGATGATTGCCATTTATATAGCAGCACGAATTAAAAAAATACCAGCTCAACCATGGGCTGGATTTGGTGAAATAATTTCTGCCGGCGGGGCTGCTTTCGGTGGACTGATGCTAATCATCATTGTCCTTGGCTCCATCTACGGTGGAATCGCCAGCCCCACTGAGGCTGCCGCTGTATCAGCAGTTTATGCCTTTGGTGTTGCGATCTTTGGTTATAGAGATATTGGGCCGATGAAACATGTCCCCTGGCGAAAGTCCGGGGAAGCAATCGGTACGGCTTTTGGCCGTAATATTGGACAGATTCTTCTTGCTGCCCCTAAATGCGTCACAGATAAGGAAGTGAATAAGGTTGTGCTGGATGCAGCAAAGGTCAGCATCATGCTGCTCTTCATCATTGCCAACGCCATGCTTTTCGCCCATGTGTTAACCACTGAGCGGATACCTCATCATCTTGCTGAACTCATTGTAGGCTGGGGGCTTCCACCCTGGGGTTTTTTGGTGGTTGTAAACATATTGCTGCTTGCAGCAGGAAATTTTATGGAACCGTCTGCGATTTTGTTGATCATGGCTCCGATTCTTTTCCCAATTGCCTTGAAACTAGGGATTGATCCTATTCATTTAGGTATCATTATGGTTGTTAATATGGAAATAGGTATGTTGACTCCACCTGTTGGCCTAAATCTTTTTGTTACGGCGGGTATTACCGGGCGCAGTATCGGCTGGGTTATACGAGCAGCTTTACCATGGTTGTCGCTACTGTTGTTATTCCTGATCATTATCACTTATATTCCACAAGTATCGCTGTTCTTGCCGGAATTTCTTGATAAATTGCATGGCTACTAACATAGTAAGACTTTGGTACCCTGAACATTCTTCATTAATGTTTTTTTTGGTGCCTTATTCCTGAAAAGCTGTAATAAAAAACAGGGTGGGTTCTGCACACCCTGTTTTTTTATTGTAACCATCACCATCGGCCCGTCACAATCCTCAAGTGTGTACACAAGAAGTGCCTATAATGGTATTTTAAAGGGCATTGATCACGACATATTTCAAATTTGATTTTGAATATTCATGCATCAAGTATGCATTATTCAGACTTAAATGTCCAGAGCAATGTTGCGGGTAATAGGCAGTCCTAGTACGCCGAAAAGATAAGAAATTTCCGTGCCTCGAATATGAAAGTTTTCCCAAGTACATCTTTTTTACCTTTTTACGAGTCCATCATGTTTCGTAAACTTTACAATCCTAACGCAGATAAACTGCAAGTAAGTGGCTCGAAGGTCTCTCCTCGTTCGCTATCTGTTGTTATTTAAAACGGTTTGATAGTATCTACTCTCACATATTCTCGGAGTCTACGTTTACCTGTTTTTTATTGCAGGAATTATGGAGTAAGGCTCTAAAATCACCTCTCAAGTTCGTGACTAATTCTTCCATGAATTGAGACCACCGCTGTATCAACTTTTAAGATTCTTGGACCAATCGAAAAAGGCTGTAAACCGGCATTCAGGAACTGTTCAATTTCAAAATCCACCCAGCCGCCCTCCGGTCCGATTGCATAAAGAACTTTTCCCCTTTCTTTTGCCAAACACGGGGCTAAAGACTTCTTCGAGTCAGGGTGAGCAATTACACAGGATTGGTATTTCGAAATAAGCTCCGGCAAATGATCTTCCACAAAAGGTCGAAAATGATGATACATTTCTATTTTGGGTAAACGGGTATCCACTGCCTGTTCCAGGCCATGGAACAGGTGGGGGCGATACTCTTCCTCCTTTAAAATTCCCGCATCCCAAAAACTCTTTTCCACCCGATTTGCATTAATCAGATAGATAGTTCCTATTCCCAATGCTGTTACCTGACTTAAAATTCGCTTCAGCATGATAGGTCTTGGCAGTGCAAGGAGTAAATCTATGCTTGGGGGAGAGGCAGGACTTTTACCTAAATCCACTAAGAGCTCCACTTCAAAAGGATACTTGGATTTAATTGCCAACACCTTTCCTGATCCGATTTTACCGTTGATTGCACCAACCCTGACAAAATCGCCAAGTCCAGTCTGTAAAATTTTTACAATATGTTTTGCCCGATGATCCCGTAAAAGAACATGACCATCGTTCAACTCTTTTTCTTCAAACAGAATTATATTCATTTTTTAACAATCCACTATAAATGGATAAACCAATGGTCTTCACCAGTCGGTACAAATGTATTTATAAACATAGACTACATCAGTAGTAAATTCAGCATGGCACACAACACTTTCAGTGAGAGGCTCCCTACCTGTTTCGACAACAAGCCACCTTCCAGTTCCTATCCTTCAACATCAAAGGGAGATGAAAAGTACAAAAGACTCAAAACTTGAAATATCACGAATTTTGCTAACTGTGCTTTAATATATCCAGAACAGATATCCCTAACAGATAGACGCAACTCCCTATAACTACAAATTCTTTTTGACTTTTGTATTGCCAATCCTATACACTATATTTGAATGGTCATCACTACACGTTTAATCTCTCGAGTTACAATACCTCTGACTTACTCATGAAAAAATCGCCAGGGAAAAAATATTTCACAAAACTTTTCCGTTTTTGGGGAATTGTTATCATCCTTGGGATCGCAGCAAGTATCACTGCTGTAGAAATTATAGGGTCATATCGCGCCTTCAACTTCCATTCTGAAAAAATACGATCAGACTTTGTTAGCAGTCAACAACAGATTATCCGACAAGAAGTTATGCGTGTCATTGCATTAATCTCTTATGAAAAAGAACAAAACGACACCTCAACAAAAAACTCTATTAAAGCAAGAACTTATGAGGCACATTCCATAGCAGATAATATCTATCAGCAAAACAAATCTTCAAAAAATATTCCTGAAATCAAAAAGATGATTCTTGATGCTTTGAGACCCATACGCTTTGAAAAGGGAAAAGGTTCATTTTTTATGGTCGACCTCGACGGAACCGGGTTACTTTTGAACGCCACCCCTGAAATGGAAGGCAAAAGCATGCTTCACTTGCAGGATAGCCGTGGTAAATATGTTTTTAGAGATATGATCAAAATTGTGCAACAGACAGATGAAGGTTTCTATCAGCACCATTGCAGAAAAGATGAACGAGAGATCTATGATTCCCGAAAACTATCCTTTGTTAAGCAGATAAAACCACTTAATTGTTTTATTGGTACAGCATTGTATGTTGAGGATATTGAAAAAGAAATCGAAAATACATTGCTCTCAACTATAAGCAGGATTCAATTTGGCAAAAAAGGCTATATTTTCGTTCATGGATTTAATGGAGATATTTTAGTTGACTCCGGCAGACAATTTTCAGGCACAAAGAAACTCTGGGAATTATTTACTAAAAACCCAGAGAAAATGAAATCACTTTTTGCCAGGGAACACACCGCTGCGTTAGCGCCGAATGGGGAATTCATCTATTACACCTTCGAAAAATCCTCCAGCCTGAACATTACGTCTCCAAAAACTTCCTTCATTTATGGAATCCCTGAATTACAATGGCTCATAGGTGCAGAGTTCTATCTTGATGAAGTTGATGCAAAAATCGCTGTTATGCAGGCAGAACTCAGCAGGCAAATCATAAAAAAAGTACTTTGTTTTTCATTGATCACTTTGGGAATTCTCGCATTTGCTCTCATCTTGTTCCAGAGATTACATAAAAAACTTCGTAAAGACATTGATGCATTTATCGCATCATCAAATCAATTGCTCTATTCCAGTAAACCAATAAACAGAGATCAGTTTGAATCGTATGAACTTGATCAGATAGCCAAGAAATTCAACAAAATAGTTAAAGACAAAACGCAAATCCAACAGAAATTACTGCATGAAGAAACAGCCCTTTTGCAAAGTGAAGAAAAATATAAAAACACCATGGATTCCACATTGTTTGAGGTCTACATCATTCAGGATCTAGTTTTTCAATATGTTACCCCTGCACTTGCTGTCATGTTTGGCTACACGTGTTGAGTAGCACATTGTCCTGACGATTTTTTTCTGATTATTTAAGCAATCAGCTCAAGTTACTACATTATGTTGACATCCACGGAGCCCGCTACCGTTGCCGGCCCCGTGGATCACATTTAAAACGGAACAGGTCGGTT
>CAMZLK010000208.1 GCA_947311475.1 uncultured Desulfocapsa sp. | reverse complement strand
TTATGTTGCAAGTCAACCTATCTATCTAAAAGCTCGTAATTATAAAGCAAAAACCACCATCTGGAAGTTTGCTTTTAATTCCAGCGTGTTGCGCCCTATTCCCGAAACTTCCCTAAAAACCCACAACATAATAATTGCCCTTCAACCAGACCTCTCCATACCCGGAAACACACTTTTGTCCCTTTACAGACTGTCCAGCCAGGTTAAAATTTCCCTGTCACCCTCCCAGGCAGTTAACTCCTCGATTTGAGGATCAGCTGTCAGGAGTGACCGGGTATAGTGGAGGAACTGTTTCTGTACCTCCTTTTTCTGTTTCAACTCCATTTTCAGATAGACCATGGTGGAGTTGATGTTCTCATGCCCGAGCCGGTTCCTGATCTCGGTGATCGAAGCCCCGGCTCCAAGCATGTTCATGGCGCAGGAGTGCCGGAAACTGTGAACCGGGTTTAATACGGCCATCCTTTTTGGTGGCAGAACCGCCTGAAGATACTTTTTGCAGATCCGGTAAATCCCATGCCGGGTAAACCCTTCGGCACGCTGATTAATAAACAGCCAGTGACCATGCCCGAATTTCGGTCGCCTGCGGTGTTGTTCAAAATAACAGTTGAGCAGTTCAACTGTCCTTGGCCACAGGCTGACCTGCCGATAGCGATTGCCCTTGCCGAGCAGAGCCATGGTGTTGTTCCGGTTATCAAAATAATCGAGTTGTAATCCGGCAATTTCAGCGGCTCGTGCTCCGGAATCCAGCAGCAGGTTAAGGATGGCATAGTCCCGCATTCCATCTTTTTTCTTCAGATTGATACTGGATAAAACAGAAAGAATTTCCTCCTGATGCAGATAGCCGATCAGCTTTTTCTGCGCTCTTTTCTGGGGAATAAGAAGTATACAGTCACCATATGCGAGTAGTTCCGGATACAGCAGGCGAATCATTTTGGCCAGTGACTTCAAGGAAGCCAGGCGCAGATTCCTGGTTCGGATTGCATTGTTTCTCTCTTCTTCCAGATCAACAAGGAAGGCCACTATCATTTCCGTGGAAAGATCTTCCACCTGCAGTCTTTGTACTGAGCAAGATCGATATTTGGCGGCAAAGGGAAGAAATAGCTCAAAGGTCTGTTTGTAAACCTGTATGGTATTGGGGCTTACTCCCTTGATTTCATAGAGGTAGTAGCCAAAAAAAGCGGTGCAGACAGCGAGTAAGTTTCATAACACATCCCCATTGGGATGGCTGAAATCAACCAGGTTATTACGTTGATCCGCGTCAAGCATCTTGAGATACAATGCAGTGTAGGTATATTTACGATGTCCCATGTAGGCAGCAAGTACCGGCAGGGCGTTCTGAGGATTATCTGTCTGCTTCAGGGTATTAACTGCAAAGGAATGACGCAGGCTGTGTACCGTGGGGGCACCGAAAGTGGTTGTGCCGATAATGTGTTTTTTTCTGATGATGCCGATATCTTTTACCACCTGGTAAAACAAGGGATAAATATATCCGGGTGAGATCCCCCTGCCCGGATTGACACCGGGAAAGAGATACGGGTTTTCTTCCTCCATAAACGAATTTCGTACTACCAGGTAATTTTGCAACTCCAATGCCAAAGAAGAGGGCACAGGGATCAGCCTGTCCTTATGAAATTTGGTTTTCCGGATATAAATCGTACCATCATCGGGTCGAAAAGCATCTGATGCCAGTTTGAGAGGCTCCGACATCCGCAGGCCGCATCTGGTAAGCAGGGTAAAAGCCGTGGCCACTGTATAATCACGGAAAAAGTATTGTTTGTTTTCCTTACGTATCCACTGTCGTGCCATGATAAGGAGCTGATCTACTTCCTGCTGCGAAAAGATATAGGGAATAAAACGGTTTTCCTGCCGGGCGGGAATATCCTCCAGGGGATTTGCCGCTACCAGTTCCTTGCGAACCAGGTATTTGAAAAACCTCTGTACTCCGAGATCTTGATAAATTTCTGGATCGTGAAGGGTGAAAGAGAAAAAGTAGCAGCACAGGGGCAGGTTTCCTATACCATGATTGCTGTGAAGAGCGGTCGTCCCACTCGTGTTCCGGATGATATTGTTGAGCAATATCAAATATGATAAACTCGTAAAAAGGTTAAAATCCCGATGGCTAAGTGAAAAACTTCAGATGCGAGGCGCGTATTTTTGTTTGATGTCGGTGTACTAAGATACGTTGTAATTAAACAAAATGCAGCAACGAAGCAGGTGGAGAGTTTTTATGAAACCATCAGATTTGACGGAAGGAGGAGCCGTATGAGTGAGGGGAGCATAATGGGAAGTAAAGTGAAAGATCTTTACAAAACGTGTTGTACATCTGAATGGAATCCTACAGTGGCAGGTATTATTGTTGCCTTCCTTTCGGTTTTGATTATGGCCTGGTGGCGTCCCTGGGGTGCTGTTGGTGCCATTCGAAATTGGGGTGATTGGATCATATACGGCTTAAATACAATAATCGGAGCAGAATCCGGGATACTTGGGTATTACGATGAAGCGCCAGCTGCGCTCCTTGGAAGTACTGGATCGGTAATTGGTATCGGTTTTATTGTTGGTGCTTTTATTTCGGCCTGTCTTGGGAAAGATTTTGCTCTCCGTATTCCCCCCCATCGAGAAATGGTAAAGGCTGTTATTGCCGGTATTCTGATGGGTATCGGGTCAACCTTTGCTGGTGGCTGTAATGTTGGCGGTATGTATAATGCCATTGGCAATCTTGCTGCAAATGGTTTCACCATGTGGATTGGGCTGGTTGCGGGTGTGTTACTTGGGTTGAAAATGCTCTATATGGAAATGGAATACATTTCCTGGGGTGATGGTGGATCAGGAACCATCAATATCCCAAACGTTCTTCAGTCTCTATTGGCAATAGCAGCTCTTGCGGGACTTGTCTGGGTGGCATATGCCTATGCCGGTTTTGAAGAGGGTGCTTTTACATGGGCAGGAGACAAAGACGAGGAGTACATTGCATCATTGTCAGGTATCATTATGATAGCTGCAGCACTTGGTTATACGATGCAGCGTGGTCGATGGTGTATGGTTCAGGGGTTTCGTGAACCTCACATGACCGGAGACTGCACCCTTGCGAAATCTGTAGCACTTTCTATTTTATTGGTTGCTATCGGTAGTACAGTGTTAAAGTACAGTGTTCCTTATGCCCATGGTGGCGAAGCTGTTTTAAACCCGGTTAATTATGTTCGTGGAACATTTGGATGGGGATCAATAGTTGGTGGATTTATCTTTGGTCTTGGCGCCATGCTTGCCGGTGGTTGTGGTTCTGGTACTTTGTGGCGTGTTGGTGAAGGGCAGGTTAAACTTATCATGGTTGTGCCTTTCTTTGCCATTTCCAATTCACTGATGACCAAATGGTTCCAGAATTTTGGACCAGATGAAATAAATCTTGAAAATGCTGGAAAATTAGGCTCTAAAATTTATCTTCCCGATGTAATGGGATATGGTGGAACACTTGCCATGATAGCCTTTATAATGATGGTTTGGTATCTGGTTGTGACCTGGAATGAAGAAAGTAATAAATTGATAGTGCCAATGTGATTGTGACAGAAGTCATTTTGTGAACAAAAAATCGCAGCTTCTTCCTTGTGGAGACTGCGATTTTTTTTTTGCTCTTTTTTTAAGGTTGATTACCTCGTAAAAAGGTCAATTGAGAGATGGCTAAGTAAAAAACTTCAGATGCGAGGCGCGTATTTTTTGTTTGATTTCGGCGTACTTGGGTACGTCGTAATTAAACAAAAGATGCAGCAACGAAGCAGGTGAAGAGTTTTTACGACGCCATCAAGGTTGATGACCTCATAAAAAGGTTAAAAACAGGATGGACTTGGAAAAACCTTCATCTTCTTCGTTACTGCAAATTTATAATATACCAGTTCACATTCTTAAATTTGTTTTATACAACTAAGATATGGATTCTAAAATACTACGAAAAAATTTTCTCATAAAACGTGATCAACTCTCCACCATCCAGCAGAGAGATTTAAGCCTCTCAATAATGGATCGTGTTTTGGGCATGGCACTGTATCAGTCTGCTGCAACAGTATTTATTTATGTGGATTTTCGTTCTGAGGTTATTACACGTCCCCTGATTGATCATATGCTTAGGTGTGGTAAAAAAGTTGTGGTTCCTGTCACGCTTATCAAAGAGAAAGACTTGTTGGCTGTAACAATTACCGATCCAGATAAAGAGCTTGCCCCCGGTTATTGTTCAATACCCGAACCGATTGTTGAGATTAGAGAAAAACAAATGTTTTCTCCTGATTTAATAGATATTATTTTTCTTCCAGGTTCGGTTTTTGATGAACAGGGCGGCAGGATGGGCTACGGTGGTGGTTATTATGATCGATTTGTTTCAGAAAAAGCCCCACAGGCTGTTCGTGTCGGGCTTGCCTATGAGTTACAAATGATTGAATCTGCACCCTTGCAGCCCCACGATGAATTGCTGGATTTTATCATTACCGAAGAACGCACAATTACCGGAAAACGGTAAAATATCGGGAGGTATCATGCGTAAAACTGCAATATTTAGAGACCCTCTTTTTTTGGATCATGATCCCGGATTTGATCATCCTGAATCCCCACAACGTCTCAAGGTGATAAACAAGGTGCTGGATAAAGAGGAACTTAAAAGTTGTTTTATATATCCTGAATTTTCTCCGGCATCACATAAAATTATTGGTTTAAACCATGATACTGCACTTATAAACAGAGTAGCAGAAACTGCAGGAAAAATATTTGATGCACTCGATCCTGATACCAAAACCTCCCCGGATTCTTACGCTGCGGCAATATTGGCAGTGGGTGCTCTCACCACAGGTGTGGATCTCCTTTTGGATGGCGAAATAGATAATGGATTTGCCCTTGTACGGCCCCCGGGCCACCACGCAGAAAAGAACAGATCCATGGGCTTTTGTCTCTTTAATAACGTTGCAGTGGCAGCTCATTATGCCATCTCCGATTGCGGTCTAAAACGGGTGATGATTGTTGATTGGGACCTCCATCACGGCAATGGCACACAGAATTCGTTTTATGATACTGATAAGGTTTTATATGTCTCAACCCACCAATATCCCTATTATCCCGGAACCGGTGATGTGAATGAAACTGGAAAAGGTCTTGGTGAAGGATACACCGTTAACATTCCCCTTCCCGGGTATCAGGGGGATGTAGATTATGCAACAATCTTTAATGATATAATTGTTCCACTTGGAAAAGAGTATCAGCCCGAACTGATTCTTATTTCCTGTGGTTTTGATATTTACAAGGACGATCCCCTGGGTGCCATGGAGGTAACGGCAGACGGTTTTTCCTACCTGACCAGATCTCTGGTTCATTTGGCGGAAGAAGTTTGTGGGGGAAAGTTGTTGGTAACACTTGAAGGTGGGTACGATTTGAATGGTCAGCGTGATGGGGCCATGGCAGTGTTGTCTGAGCTTGTGGGCCAAAAACTTGAAACTGGCTTTGCAACAAATTTAAATAAAAGCCAGGCAAAAATGCTTCGGGCTGCTCAATCTGTGCATCCTGCAATAGATAAAGCAAGAGAAGTTGCAAAAAGATCCTGGAAACTGTAAAATTTATTTTAAAGAGTTGAGATTAGTTTTTTATTCGTCTGAGTAGTTCAATTTTCGAGGAAAAAGTTTGGAAGAAATACAAGCAAAAATTCTTGTTGCTGACGATGATAACATGGTGCGTACCACTGTGTCGAAAATCCTGGAAATGTTTGGCCACACGGTCGTTGCAGTTGACGATGGAAAATATGTTGCCGAGATCATAGATGATACTTATGATGTCATTCTTCTTGACATTAATATGCCGGGTATGGATGGTTTTGAAACTATTGCTGCCCTCAATGGACTTGAGCACGACATTCCTGTTATTTTTTTGACAGGTGCCGGTTCCATGGATTATGCGGTAAAAGCCATAAACCTTGGCGCCTATGATTTTTTGACAAAGCCCATTGAAGATCTTGATATCTTTAATGTGAAAATTCGTCGTGCCATTGAAAAACGGATGTATATCCGTCGGGAATCCCATTATAAGCGGGAACTTGAAGATGATGTTCTGGCAAAAGCGGCAGAACTCGAAGAAACCAACAAGCTTTTACTCACATATAGCCTGAGTCTTGAGAATGCAACAGTTCAGTTAATGTCCAGTCTCCAGAACGCCATGGAGGAAAAGGATTTTTACACAGCTGGACATACCATGCGTGTGACAGAGTATGCCATACTTCTTGGCATGGCCATGAACCTCCCGGAAAGTGATATGGTTATTCTGCGTCGAGCTGCTCAGTTTCATGATATTGGAAAGCTGGTTATTGATCTTTCCTGTATTCAAAAGCCTGGGAAATTAACCGATGAAGAATGGGCTCTAATCAGGAAACATCCGGTTGTGGGAGCCAATATTATTAAACCTCTTGGCTTTATGGAAAAGGAGCAGTTTATTATTCGTCACCACCATGAGCGAATGGATGGTAAAGGTTACCCCGATGGATTAAAAGGTAATGAACTGGATCAACTAACCAGGATTTTGATGGTGGTGGATAGTTATGATGCCATGACTTCAAGACGGAATTACCGTCGTAACATGACTTTGGAAGAGGCTGTTCAAGAGTTAAACGACTGCGCTGGAACACAGTTTGATGAGGCGTGTGTATTGGCGTTCAGTGAGGCCATTAGAGATTTTACCTCAACCGGTGATGCCTTTTCCCGGGAATATCTCGAGAATTACAACATTGAATATTGCAGTTGAGAAAACTAACGCAGGTGAACTGCAAGTAAGTGCCTTGGTGGTATAACGTAAAAATATAATTGTAATTAACCTTCCTCAGTTTCTTGTTTTTTATTACAGGAATAATGGAGTAAGGCACTAAATATGATGGACTCGTAAAAACTCTTCATCTTTTTCATTACTGCAAATTTCTTATCTTCTCGACGTACCTTGGTACACCGAAAAGATTAGAATTTTCAGTGCCTCGAATATGAAGAGTTTTTACGACGCCATCAAATATCAGTGGAAATAAACGAAAAAGTGTTGTGGCTGCACCACTAAAGAGAACTTTAGAGTAGTAGAAAATAAATGAAAATTACGCGCAATGAAGTTGAACATGTCGCAAATCTTGCAAAGCTGAATTTAAGCGAGGAAGAGTTGGCCCGGATGACAGGACAGCTCGACACAATCCTCTCCTATGTAGCAAAACTAGATGAGCTTGACACCAAAGATGTGGTGCCGACCACCCACGCTTTTTCAATAAACAATGCCTTTCGTGAAGATGAAATGCAGGAATCAATTCCAAGGGATAAGGCATTGCAAAATGCACCAAAAGACAATGGTGAGTCCTTTGTGGTACCAAAGATCATTTAATTACTGATGGACTCGTAAAAACGCCTCATCTTCTTTGTTACCGCAAATCTTTTATCTTTTCAACAGCCCTTAGTGTGCAGAAAAGGTAAGAAATTTCTGTGCCTCGCATATGAAGAGTTTTTACGACGCCATCATTACTGAAAAAAATCCCTGGCAGCGCATTTTTATACAATAATATAAAAATGCATCACCAGAAACTTTTTCTATTTTGTGAATTATATTGTGAATATTTGAACTTTTCCGGTTCTTTTTTTTGAGGCATTTTAGTTATGAAACCATTTGAATTAACCATTGCTCAGGCTAGAGCTGAACTTGATAGTGGTAAACTTTCATCCCGTGAATTAACCGTCAGTTGTCTGGATCGCATTAAAAGTGTAGACAACGATATCCATTCGTTTCTGTCCGTGACGGAAGAAGAGGCTTTGCGACAGGCTGATGTTGCGGACAAACAGATAGCATCAGGTGGAACTGAAGCATTATGCGGTATTCCTTTTTCAATGAAAGATCTTCTCTGCACCAAAGGAGTGACCACCACCTGCGGATCAAAGATTCTCGAGAATTTTGTTCCCCCATACGATGCGACAGTTGTTGAAAAACTGAAAAATAAGGGTGCGGTAATTCTGGGTAAAGTTGCCATGGATGAGTTTGCCATGGGCTCAACTTCTGAAAATTGTGCCTTTGATGTACCCGAGAATCCCTGGAAACCTGGGTATGTATCAGGTGGATCATCCGGAGGATCTGCCTCATCAGTTGCTGCCATGGAATGTCTTGGTTCACTCGGCTCCGATACCGGTGGATCCATCAGACAACCTGCATCTCTCTGTGGCGTGGTTGGCATGAAACCCACTTACGGTCGTGTGTCCCGTTATGGCCTGGTGGCCTTTGCCTCATCCCTTGATCAAATTGGCCCTTTGACCCGCGATGTACGAGATTCTGCAATGATGATGAATGGAATTGCCGGATATGATAAGCGGGATTCCACCTCGGTTCAGGAATCACTTCCTGATTTCACAGCATCCCTTGCTGAAGGTTTACAGGGGATGAAAGTTGGAATTCCCAAAGAATATTTTGGTGACGGTCTGGATGCGGAAGTAGCAAAAGTAGTGGAAAATGGAATTCAGATTCTGCGTGATGCGGGCGCTGAAACCATAGAGGTCTCCTTACCTCACACCGAATACTGTGTTGCGGTGTATTATTTGATTTCTTCGGCAGAGGCAAGCTCCAACCTGGCCAGGTACGATGGTGCGGTTTATGGTTATCGTGATCAGGACGCCGAATCTCTCATTGATATGTATCGTGAAACACGTTCCAAAGGTTTTGGTGATGAAGTAAAGCGCCGTATCCTGATTGGAACCTATGCTCTCTCTTCTGGTTACTACGATGCCTATTACAAAAAGGCATCACAGGTTCGGACACTCATTCTGAACGATTTTCAAAAGGCCTACGAAAGCTGTGATCTGGTGATATCTCCGGTAACACCAACACCTGCCTGGAGGCGTGGCGTCCATGCAGATGACCCCCTTGCTTTGTATCTTTCTGATATTTTAACGATTTCAGCAAACCTTGCAGGGATTCCCGGCATGTCAGTTCCTGGAGGGTTTAGTGCTGATGGGCTTCCCATAGGTATTCAATTGCAAGGGCCTCATTTTCGTGAGGATACTCTTTTTAAGGCAGCGTACAATTTGGAATTAGGGACACAATTAGCCAATAAATGTCCGGATATTGCATAAAAGTTTTAAACCCAATGGAGACTAGCAAGGTGAAAGCACAGGTTCCAGAGAACATTAAATCCATAGTTCCCTATCCTCCGGGAAAGCCCATTGAAGAGCTCGAAAGAGAGTATGGAGTGACAAATTCCATTAAACTTGCCTCCAATGAAAATGCCTGGGGTTCTTCACCCAAAGCCATCGAAGCCATAAATCAGGCTCTTACTAATCTGCATCGTTATCCCGACGGTTCAAATTACTATCTTGTACAGGCCATTGCAGAAAAATATGGTTTTTCACAGGATGAAGTGGTTATCGGCAATGGGTCTGATGACATAATTGAGTGCCTTGTGAAAGCGTATGTACAAGTTGGAGATGAGGTGATTACAAGCCATCCATCTTTTCTCATGTATCAAAAGGTGGTTCAGGTTAGGGGTGGAGTGAATAAAGTCTTTTCCCTGAAAGGGATGCACCACGATCTTGATGCAATGCTTGCCGCGGTAACGGATCGTACCAAGCTCATTTTCCTCGATAATCCCAACAATCCAACCGCAACGGCAATTGAACCAGGAAAGCTTTATAGCTTTCTCAGTGAGTTGCCCGAATCTGTTATTGTGGTGCTTGATGAAGCCTATGTGGACTTTATGGACTATGATAAACAGGTTGATGTGTATTCACTTATAAAAAACACCAAAGGACGTTGCGGTGTTGTGGCCCTTCGTACCTTTTCCAAAGCCTTTGGATTGGCAGGAATCAGAGTGGGCTATGGCCTGATGAGTGCTGAGGTTGCAGGATACCTGCACAGGGTGCGTCAGCCATTTAATGTGAATCAGCTGGCCCAGGTTGCCGCAATTGCAGCAATAAATGATACGGAATTTTACGGAAAAACCCTCCAGGGAACAAAAGAAGGAAAAGTCTGGCTTCAAAGGGAAGTCGATAAAATGGGATGCACCAGTTATTCATCCCAAACTAATTTTTTCCTCATTGATGTAAAGGGTGATGCAACAGCTTTGTATGAGGCCATGCTTCATAAAGGGGTTATTATTCGATCAATGAAAGCCTATGGTTATACCAATGTGATCCGGGTGACAGTGGGAACAACTGCTGAAAATGAGCGATTTATCAACACCTTGAAAGATTGTTTGCAAGGGCTTGGATATGTCGCCTGATACAAAGGAAAAAATTGTTTGCATCGATGGCCCTTCCGGAGTTGGGAAATCCACCATCAGCCGCAGGGTTGCTGCCAGTCTCTCTTTTACTTATCTCGATACTGGTGCCATGTATCGCGCAGTTGCCTTGAAGCTGAAAAATGCAGGAGTGGATCTTGAGGATAATGACTCTGTACGTAAGTGTCTGGACAGTATTTCTTTGCAACTTCTCCCGGCATCAAAGGGTAGTGATGATGTGGGGGTAATACTTGATGGCTGTGATGTCAGTGCGGAGATAAGAAGTCCTGAAATGGCCATGGTTGCTTCAGCTGCCTCTGCTTTGCCGGCTGTTCGTGAAAAACTAACACGTATGCAGCAGGAAATTGGTAAAAAAGGAAAGATAGTTGCTGAAGGGAGAGATACCGGAACTGTTGTTTTTCCCGGTGCTGCCTGGAAGTTTTACCTGGATGCTGATCCTGCCGTGAGAATGCAAAGACGGGCCGATCAGTTGCGTTCACAGGGAAAACGGGTGGATGAGGAAGAATTACTGGCAATGATCATTAAGCGTGATCATGATGATAAAAGTAGGACAATTGCACCCCTTTGCAAGGCAGTGGATGCCCATGTTATTGATACCGGACTGTTGAGTATTGACGAGGTAAGTAACGCAATGCTTGCCATCATCATTTGATATAGCCATAAAGCCAATAAAAAAGGGTTTGGAAGATTCGTCTTCCAAACCCTTTTTTTGTGTACTGGCAGCGGTATCTTTTATTTATTCAACAATAAAATCAGCCCTTCTGTTTTGGGACCAGTCTGTTTCATTTTGACCGAAAAAGAGTGGACGTTCCTCACCATAGCTCACAGTACGGATACGCGTGGGACTGACACCAAGGTTTACCATGTATTCTTTGGTATTGATTGCACGACGCTCGGCCAGCGCCAGGTTGTATTCATTGGTTCCCCGTTCGTCACAGTTTCCTTCAATAACTATTACTGTGTTGGGGCTTTCTTTCATATATGTTGCATTGGCAGAGAGAACGGGAGCCATTTCAGAGTTAATTCCTGCCTGATCAAAATCAAAATAAATCGGGCTGAAAACCATTGAAGAACGACCATGGGCAAGGCGATATTCTTCCGACTGATTGTCTGCTCCACTGTTAATGGAGAGATTTCCACTTCCCGGACCACCAGTGGAATCTATGGATTCTTCTCCGGCAATACCACTTTCCGAGTAACTACCGGCTGCCGGGTAGTCGATATTGGTACCACCAGACATCTCTGTTCCTTCAATCTCACTACCTTCGGGCGGAATAACCGATTTTTTTGCACATGCACTGAACAGGACAAGTGACGAGAGAAGGGCGGTGGTTATAAAAGCTGTTTTAATGACAAGATTCATACATAACCTCATTTAGGAAAAACGCGGAATAGAAAATTGGATAAAATAGTTCGTGTCTCCATCGGCTTATATTGTAGTCGTAAAAGAGGAGACGTCAAGAAATTTTCGTCTAATCCCGCGCCTGTACAAATATCTCTTGCCTCGCCCTGACGTTCGTGGTAACGCTTCTGTTTTATTCGGTGGTATGGTTGACGTGTGTGGAGGATGAGCGGCTTTTAATGATACTGATCCTGCTTATTTTACTCTATTTGAAAAGTTGCAGCATGACAAAAATCTTGCTTGGAAAGAGCATTAAAAACAATAAATTTACCGGCCATGTCTGATACTCCTATCCTTAAAATGCAGAATATTCATAAGCGTTTCGGCGAACTGGAAGTTTTGCATGGCATTTCCCTTGAAGCATACTCCGGTGATGTGATTTCGTTGATTGGTTCATCCGGATCGGGTAAGTCGACTTTTTTAAGATGCATAAACCTGCTCGAAATGCCGGATCAGGGAGAAATCATCCTTGATGGCGATCCAATTCAATTTAATACAGTTAAAAATGGTACGCGCAGTGCTGCGAATGCGGAGCAGGTTCAAAATCTTCGATCTCGTATTTCCATGGTGTTTCAGCAATTTAATCTCTGGTCTCATCTGACCATTCTCCAAAACGTTACTGAGGCACCGATTCGTGTCCAAAAGTTATCACGTTCTGAAGCCAATGAAATGGGTATGTCTTTTTTGGAGAAGGTGGGGATTGCAGATAAGGCCGATACCTATCCGGGATTTATGTCTGGAGGGCAACAGCAGCGCGCAGCAATTGCCAGAGCACTGGCAATGCGGCCTGAAGCCATCCTGTTTGATGAACCAACATCTGCCCTTGATCCAGAATTGGTGGGCGAGGTACTCGCAGTTATCCGACGCCTGGCAGAGGAGGGTATAACCATGATTGTGGTTACCCATGAGATGAGTTTTGCTCGGGATGTTTCCAATAAAGCCTTGTTCCTGCATCAGGGAATAATTGAAGAAGAAGGAAATCCGGCTGAACTCTTTTCTTCACCAAAATCATTACGATTGCAACAGTTTCTATCCAGCGCAATGGCGTAGCCTCATCGCCTGTCGCAGCTATTTTATCTTATCATTTGAGGCCCTGGGAGAGAGTTATGAAAAAATTAGTAATATTCGCAGTGTTGGCTGTTTCCATGCTGGCAGCGCCTGTAATGGCATCAGATACTATCAGGCTGGGTACCGAGGGGGCGTATGCACCGTATAATTATCTCGACGACAGTGGAAAAATAGCAGGATATGAGATTGATCTTGGTAATGCCCTATGTAAAAAAGCCGGCCTTACCTGCGAATGGGTTGTAAACGAGTGGGATTCTATTATTCCAAATCTCATCGCCGGAAACTACGATGGAATTATGGCAGGTATGTCAATTACAGACGAACGTAAAAAAACGATCACCTTCAGTGATGAATATTATCCTGTAGCACCATCACTCTACGCAGCTGCAGCTGGTAGTAATATCGATTTGTCCACAGTAAAGGGAAAGAAAATCGGTGTTCAGGGGGCAACAATCCAGGCAGACTTTGCTGAAAAGCATTATGGTGCCAACAATACAATCTTATCTTTTGATAGTTTTGATCAGTCGGTCGCCGATCTGATGGCTGGCAATATTGATATCCTGCTTGCTGATGGCGATCCACTTATACCTGTTGTTGAAGGTGCCAAGGGTGCTTTGGAATTTATTGGTGACGGCGTACGAATTGGTGGTGGTGTTGCCATTGGCTTACGCCAGAAAGATGTGGAGCTTACCAAAAAATTAAACGATGCGCTTGCTGCACTTAAAAGTGATGGTACGGTGGATAAGCTGATTAAAAAGTATTTTGATAACGGCCCTTTTTATTCAAATTAAACTGCCTCAAAAAGCCCGCCTCTGTGCGGGCTTTTTCTTTCTCAGAATTTCCTGATATATAAAAAATGCTTGAATCCTTAATCACCCAGATAACACAATGGCTCGGTGAAGATGCTGGAGCAACGCTTGCCTATATAAGCAATGGAAAGCATCTGGCGTGGTATGCAAGTGTTCGTTATACGTTGATTGCAGCTACGGGCGGAGCTGTGTGTGCTGTGTTCTTTGGTCTGGTGGGGGCAGCCCTGAAACAATCTTCTTTTCAACCTTTTAGGTGGATTGGCGATTTTTACACCACCATTGTACGTGGTGTGCCCGATGTGCTTTTCATTTTATTCTTTCCACTCGCGTTTGAGAAAACCGTAGAATATGTCCTGGCACGTTTTAAGTGTGGCCCCGAAGCACTTGCAGTTGCTTCAGGATGGCCCCCGTGTGATGCAGCACAATGGTATTTAAGCACCGGTGATTATCTCACCATGGCATGTGTTTCTTTGGGAATAGTATATGGGGCTTTTGCTGCAAATGTAATCCATGGTGCCATGCAGGCGGTTCCCAAAGGACAGCTTGAGGCCGCTGCAGCGTATGGTTTCAGCCCTCGCGAGGTATTTTGGCGTTTTAGAGTGCGACAGATGTGGATATATGCTTTACCGGGATTGTCAAATGTATGGATGCTGCTTCTTAAAGCAACATCACTCTTATCGCTGCTACAGATTGCAGATATTGTTCAGTGGGCTGGCAGGCTTGGTTCTGCAAATTATTTCCCAAGGGTCGGGCTTATTCACCCCGACTGGCGCTGGAAATACTATCTGGTTCTATTTTTCTTTTTTATTTTGATGACCATGCTTTCGGAGCGGTTTTTCGCAATGCTTCAAAATCGTGCCAGCCGTGGCATGGCCCTGGTGGAGTCTAACTGATGCTAGAAACTCTCCAGCAAACGGCTTTTGTTCAGGATATAATCATCCTTGCCAGGCCGGCTCTGTTTAACCTTTACTTTGCTCTGGCTTCCATACCCATGGGATTTCCTTTTGCTGTTGCCCTGGCACTTGGTAAGGCCAGTCCGAACCGACTGATCTCTCTGCTGTCACGAGCATATATTTATGCCTTCCGTGGCTCCCCTCTGTTTATCCAGTTTTTCATGTGTTATTCGATGATGCTGGCAATGAACCAGCCGGTGTGGAAGCCAATGGGGATTGATCATATCATGTTACACCCCCTGTTTTTAGGACCCTTTGTTTTGGTTCTAAACACCAGCGCCTATGCCGCTGAAATATTTTATGGTGCCTTGAAAACAGTCCCTAAAGGAGAAGTTGAGGCAGCTCTGGCATACGGATTGAGCCGTTGGAATGTTTTTCGCAGTGTGACCTGGCCTAATATGCTGCGCCTGGCGTGGCCTGCTTATACCAATGAAATGGTGTTTTTGTTTCATGCAACTACTCTTGTTTATTTCACTCTTCCCGTTATTGATGAACAGAAAGATTTGATGAATAAAGCCGGTGAACTTTTTGAGAGGGATTATAATGTTTTCCTGCATTTTAGTGTGGCTGCTCTCTATTTTCTGTTTATTTCCATTCTTATTTTCTGGTTTTCGGGCCTGGTGCAAAAGCATCTGAACAGGCATATAACCGGTGAAAAAGTGCGTCTGTTCTTCAAGCCCAGGTACCTCCGTTAAGCGAAGTTGGATTTTTAACGCGCTTTAGTGCTTTACTCCTGAAAAGCTGTAATAAAAACAAGAAAATCAAAAGTGTTTCAAACTCAAATTATTGGCATAGGCAACAAGGCACTTACTTGCGGTTTATTCGCGTGAGAAAATTTCCTTTCAGGAAGTTCAAGAACAAATGAAGGACATGAAGGGGTCAGGTCAAATGAAGGGGTCATCAATGAAGGGGTCAAGTCCGCTTTTGACTTATCACGAGATGTGTGTTAAAAGAAAATTATGTCAAGACCTTTACGCATAGAATATCCGGACGCTTGGTATCATGTGATGAACCGTGGCAGAAGGAGTGAGGAAATATTTTTTACTGATGCGGATCGGCAGGAATTTCTCAAGGTTCTTCAGGAATCATCTGAGCTTTGGAACTTCAGGATATCCGCCTTTTGTTTTATGTCGAATCACTATCATCTGCTGATCCAGACACCAGATAGCAATCTATCTCGCGGGATGCGACATATAAACGGGGTTTATACTCAGCGTTTTAACCGTGCCCATAAAAAAGAAGGGCAACTCTTTCGTGGCCGCTATAAGGCAGTTCTTGTTGATGACGACAGTCACCTCATTGAGGTCTTGCGATACATACACAGGAATCCACTGAGAGCCGGTATCGTCAAGACTCTTGGTGATTATAGATGGAGCAGTCATCAGGAATATATGTCACGGGCAAGAAAATGTTCATGGTTGCACAAGGATGACCTGCTTACCATGCTCACAGCTATAAAGAAAAGACAAAGATCAGCGTATCTTGATTTTGTCTCGAAGGGAGAACCTGAAGAAATAGAGAGATTTTATTCCCTGAAAAACCTGCCATCCATTCTGGGGAGTGATCTGTTTAAGGAGTCTATTCGAGAGAAATTTTCTGACCTGGTTAATCAACCGGAAATACCTGAATCGAAAATTTTGGCCCCTGATGCGGGCAAGGTTATTCTGGCAGTTTGTGGTTTCTACCGAGTTTCCAGGGAGGAAATGCTGGTGTCGAGAAGAGGTAATGAGAATCTGCCAAGGGATGTATCTGTTTACCTTGTTCGCCGTTTATGCCGTATGACGTTGCCGAGTGTCGGCAGCGAGTTCGGAATTGAAAACTACAGTACGGTGAGCAGTATAGTTCAGAGAGTTAAATCAAAAATTGAAAATGATAAACGACTGTTAAAAGAAATCCACATGATTATGAAAGAAGTGGCCAAAAGTCAAAAGCGGACTTGACCCCTAACCTGACCCCTAACCTTTGACCGGTGAAAAAGTGCGTCTGTTCTTCAAGCCTAGGTACCTCCGTTAAGTGAAGTTGGATTTTTAACGCGCTTTAGTGCTTTACTCCTGAAAAGCTGTAATAAAAACAAGAAAATCAAAAGTGTTTCAAACTCAAATTATTGGCATAGGCAACAAGGACTTACTTGCGGTTTATTCGCGTGAGAAAATTTTCTTTCAGGAAGTTCAAGAGATCGTGAGCGATTTATTTGAGGTGTCTCAAGGGGCAATTCTATATCGATCTCGGACAAGCTCCTAGAAAGAAAACAGTTTCTGAAGCCAGAGCAGTGTTCTGGTATGTAATGATCAGAACGATTGGTAACTGCTTACAGGGTGCCGTAGCTTTTTGCCGGCAGGCTGGTGAAGCGCACAAATCGTACGTAAGCCAGGGTGAGCGTGGAAAGATGTGGTGTCCTGTGAGCAGTTACTTTTTTTTAAGAACAACTCAGCAACTGTATTTTTAGCAAAGAAAAACAAACAGAGTGCTTTTCCCCCTGTTGTCTTGAAGGTTATTTAACAGCAAGGGCCCTCGATACCCAGCAACTCATTTATAATGCCGCGGACGCATCCTTCACCGGCTTCTACGGTGATTGCACTTGTCGGACAGTTCTGCATACAGGCGCCACACTCCATACAAAAGTTGCGGGAGCTTATGACCGCTTTTTTATCCTGAAGAGTGAAAACTCCATGGGGACAAACCACCGTACACATGCCGCAACCGATACATTTACCCTGATCACATTCAAGGGTAACCACATCTTCCAGATAACGAAATTCAGCCATTTTCACATCCTCCTTATCCCATCCACAGGGAGGTTATAAATAGAGCGATACCGCTGATAATAAAAAGGAACTGTAACGGCATGGCCCGCAGCATTTCTTTGCGAACACCGTTGAGCGAAGTAAAGGTTGAAGCGCCAGTAAAGGCCATGGCAAACCAAGAGGAAACCGCAAGGGTAAGCAGTATCCAGGATCCCTGTTCCAGAATGGAGTATCCCATGGAGGACACATTTGAAAGGGTGTAAACAAGCACAAATAACAGTAGACCACAAAGGCCGCCTTTCAAACTGAAAGGTCTGCCCGGAATCCAGGGGAGCATAAGCGGTGTGACAATCGTACCGGCCCCAATGCCAATGAGCAACGCCAGTGAAGGCGGCAGGCCGTGGCTAATCAGTGCCTGTGGAAAAGATCCGTCTCCAGCAAAACCGGCCAGCAGGAGGAAAAACAGAATAATGGGCAGTCCCTGTCGCAAGGCTTGCATTATCTCAACCGGAATCAGTACCAGTCGTTCCTTAAAGGGAAACTGTTTGATACGCATCTCAGGGCTTGCAGTACAGCCGTTATCAAGATATGCAGGTAGATCCTGAAACATAACCGGACCATACTTTACAGAAAAACCACTGTACTTTTTCACTTCAAAGGCAGATACCCCGGTTGCGCCCAGTTGCGGAACAATCAGCTTCCTGTGGTGAACTACGTCGTGCAGACGCGATGCCTGAATACGATCCACCAGTTCTTCAGTACCAAAGGTTCCCTTGCCGGCAGCACACCAGACATTGATTCCCCTGGTATCCAGTACCAGTATCCAGCATGATCGGCCAGCCATTATCTCACGGAGCAAATCAAAAGTCAGTTTGTAATTGGCGGTCACCAATACATGGCTGTCTTCTGTGGGTTCCCCTAGTGCATACAGGCCAGGCTCCACGGTAAACGTATTGCGTCCTATGTTCCAGCGTACAAGATAATGACCACGCCTGTCCAGCGGGGTGAGGTCCGAACTGATCTTGGGGACATCCCCTATACTGGTGATCAGGGTGTCGAGGACAAAGGGCTGGTCTACCGAGGGAAGGTGAAACACTCCCGCTCCCTCCGGCACCGCTTTGGCCATGGGCAGGATGGTCATGGAAGTATTCATCTCTTCTTCTCCTCCTGAATAATTGACGACAGGGGCTGAAGCTGCACAGGTTCGGGAGTCTGACATCCGCCGCCACAACCACAATCGTCCCCTTTACCGAACCAACCAAGGATAATTGCATAGAGTGGACGAACGGAAAGGGCCAGCAGCAGCAATGTGGCAGAGAGCATCAGCCAGCCGGGCAGGACTTCGGCGGCTTGACCCACAGCGGCGACGGCTGATATACCAAACGACAGATAGATTGCATCGACTGCAAGTCCACAAAGAACACTGACTACCGCAATGGATGTCAAGTAGAGGGCCGTGGCACGTTTACCAAGTAGGCCAATCAGTACTGAAAGCGAAGTGATGTTTGTCGCAGGCCCCACCAACAAAAAAACCAGGGCCGTTCCCGGACTCACCCCTTTCATAATAAATGCGGCAGCGATAGGGGTTGAAGCCGTAGCACAGATATAGAGCGGAATGCCAAAGGTCAGCATAAGCAGCATGGAACTGATACCGCCACCCAGATATTTGGCAATAACTGCATCGGGAACAAGTACACTGATAAGTCCTGCCAGCAGGATACCAATAAAAAACCAACCGGCAAGATCGGCCCAAAGATCCGTTGCGGCATAACGGGTGCCGATTTTGACCTTTTCAAACAGGCTGTGATGATGTTTATGTTCCTCAGGCGAACAATCCGTGCCATCGCAGCAGTTATCTATTGGGCAGCTGAGATCGGGACGCATCTGTTGTGTTTTGCCTGGCGGATTGAAAAAGTTTTCAGCACATCCGGCGGCAAAGGCTGAGATAAAGGCGGATATTGGTCTGGCAACTGTCATAATGGGGTCAAGCAGTGCCCATGTTATGGAAATGGAATCCACGCCTGACTCGGGGGTGGAGATAAGAAAGGCCGTGGTCGCACCGTTATTGGCACCCTGTTTTTTAAGAGAGATTGCAGCCGGCAAAACTCCACATGAACAGAGTGGAATGGGGATACCAAGAAGGGCTGCCTTGAAAACAGAACTGAAATGTCCGCTGCCAAGGTGTGCTGCCACATATGCGGGAGAGAGAAACATCTTCAGCATTCCACCCACAAGCAGACCGAATAAGATATAGATTGAGGCCTGCTGGAGCATATCCCAGGAGGCCAAAAGAACGTCCGTGATAAAATTCAACATTACTTTTTCCCCTCTCGCATATGTTCAAGGCCGAGCCTGACTAGCGCGCTGATGTGATGATCATTGAGACGGTAATAGAGAACAGGCCCCTCCCGACGATTACTAACCAGCTGTAGTTGCCGTAACTGCCGCAACTGATGACTGACCGCAGATTCACTCACCCCGACAAAGAGCGCCAGATCGCAGACACACATCTCCTCCAGATCCAGTGCCCAGAGAATGCGGAGACGATTGGGGTCACCCATGGCTTTAAACAGGGCAGCCAACTGTTCATTTTCTTTCTGTGGCAAAGCATGTTTTTTTGCAGCGGC
>CAMZLK010000207.1 GCA_947311475.1 uncultured Desulfocapsa sp. | reverse complement strand
ACAGTCTTTTCTTCGTTCACGCTAACAGCGCCTGGAATAGTGACAGGTGCCCGTTTGCTGTAATAGTAGGACACCCCACCCGCCCCAAGTAAAAAAATAATCACAGCCAGGGCTACTTTTACTCCCAACTGATTTCCTCCCGGCTGTTTCTGTTCATCCTCGACCGATGAGCCAAGTACCTCCCGTGCCGCTTTGTTCACGATACGCCCACTCACCATATACTTTTCTTCAACATAGGTGCCAAGGAGTGCTCTGTCGCACAAGACATTTATAAGACGGGGAATGCCAAGACTGAGCTCAAAAATCCGGGCAAGGGCTGCTTTTGTGAAAATTTTCTCCCTTTCACCAGCCACAGCCAGACGATGATGAATGTATGCGAAGCTATTATCCCGATCAAGGGGCAGAAGGTGATACCTTGAAGTAATACGCTGACTGATCTGGGCCGCGCCATCCTGGTTCAAAATTTGTCTCAGTTCTGTTTGCCCGAGCAGTACAATTTTTAAGAGCTTCTTTTGATCCGTCTCAAGATTGGTCAACAAACGAAGCTGTTCAAGGAGATCAAGGCTTAAATTCTGTGCCTCATCAATGAGGAGTGCAATATTTCTTCCTTTGGCGTGAGCCTCCAAAAGATATACGTTGAGCTTATCAATATGTGATTTTACGCTCTTTTCATCATCTGCAATGGGGATTTCCAACTCATCACAGATGGTTTCCAGGAGTTCCAGAACCGTAAGACGTGGGTTAACGATGAGCGCAACATCTGTATTTTCCGGCAGCTGCGCAAGAAGACAGCGGCATACTGTGGTTTTTCCCGTACCCACATCTCCTGTCAGAAGAATAAAACAGCCATCGCCGCTAATCCCATACAAAAGGTGTGCCAAAGCCTCCCTGTGCAACTCACTCATGTAGAGATAGCGCGGATCAGGAGCGATGGAGAAGGGTTTCTCTTTAAGTCCAAAATATTTCGTGTACATTGATGCCCTGACAAAAGTGAACCGAAGAGTTTATAAAATCTCCTTTCAGGTTCCATATTTATATTATTTACAGTACATTACTATTATACTTGGGAAATGGACAAGGTTTTTTTCTTTGTTTAACTTAAAATATTATGGGTTCCCTTCTTTCAGAATATAACCGCTCACAGCTGTTTCTAGCTGATTATTACAGTTCCGGGCGGTATGATAAAATATGTAACAACCCAGACTAAAACGAAATTCCAAGCTACAACAAGAACTTACAAACAAATGCCTGTATACGAGTATAAAGCACTTAATCAAAAAGGAAAATCCTGTAAAGGGCTGGTTGACGCAGACAACGAAAGCAAAGCCCGCAATAAACTGAAAAGTTCCGGGAAATATCCCATCAGCCTGCAGGAAAGCCTCAGTAGGGGAAAAAACAGCAAACAGGGTTCCTTTGGTAAATCGCTCTTTAAACGAATCAAAGCTGATGAAATCCATGTTATCACCAGACAACTTGCGACCTTGCTAGGTGCAGGAATCCCACTTATCAACGCCCTGGCATCACTCATCGAACAGAGTGCCAACCCTGCCCTCAAACGCGTTCTGGCTCAGGTACGGGATTCTGTCAACGAAGGTTCCACCCTGACAAATGCCCTGTCTCAACACCCAAAACTCTTCTCCAGTATTTATATTAATATGGTTCGTTCCGGTGAGGCTTCAGGGTCGCTTGATGTTGTACTGGAAAGACTCGCAGATTTTGGTGAAAATCAGAAGGCGCTCCATGCAAAATTTAAGGCTGCTCTGGTTTATCCCATCTTTATGGCCGTGATCGGAACCGGCATCCTCTTCTTTTTGATCACTTATATTGTGCCAAACATCACCCGCGTTTTCACAGATATGGAACGGGTTCTGCCACTTCCCACTCGAATTCTTATCCTTGCGAGCGATCTCCTTCGCAGCTACTGGTGGCTGGGTGCTCTTCTTTTTATTGGACTTTATATCCTGATCCGTCTCCTGCTTGCCCAAAAAGCCGGGCGCAGAATCTGGGACAGAACCAAACTCAGCTTTCCTGTTGTCGGTTCCGTGAACAGAAAGATCATCCTGGCACGATTTGCATCCACCCTTGGCAGCCTGCTGAACAGCGGGGTTCCGCTTATCACGTCCCTGCGGATTGTAAGTTCTCTTGTGAACAATCAACTGATTGGAAATGTCATTGATAACGCAATAGAAAAGATCGAAAAAGGAAAGAGCATGAGCAGCGCCCTTGAATCGTCTGTCTGGTTCCCCCCTCTTTTTCTACAGATGATTAGCGTTGGTGAACAGAGCGGCCAGCTTGAGACAATGCTCGACAAAGTGGCAACAGCCTACGAGCGGGAGGTGGAAAGTTCTATCATGGGTATGACTGCTCTTATTGAACCTATCATGATTTCTGCAATGGGCCTGGCCGTTGGTTTTGTTGTACTTTCGATTTTATTACCAATATTTGAGATGAATCAAATGATCTAGTCCTGGCGCTTTTCACATCCTTTCAGGAAGCAGCCAGCCACAGTTTATCGAGGCAAAAGTTTGTAAGGACGGGTTTTATTTGGTATACTTACACTTTATGATTATAGTACCTTAAACAACTTTAATTTCTGCGAAGGTATCTTCTCATGAAACTTTTTATACAACTCCCTCTTTTATTTCTTTTGGGAATGCTTGTTCCGTTTTTTGCGGGAGCTCAGGAAACTCTCGATTCCAGCTTTGGTAAAAATGGGCAACTCACCACGGAATTCTCAAGTTTTGATGACAATGCCCACGCCATTACAGTTCAAGCTGACGGAAAAATTCTGGTGGCCGGACAAAGTGAAAATGGTGCAGACACTGATTTTGCCATCGTCCGCTATCACAGTGATGGAAGTCTGGATAAGGATTTCAACAACACTGGACAGGTAACAGTTGCCATTGGTTCAGGAGACGATCAAGCTCTTGCCATGGTTGTACAGGAAGATGGGAAAATTCTGGTAGCCGGCACAACAGAGAATGAAGACAGCCTTGATGTCGCTGTTATCCGTCTTCAGGATGATGGCCTTCCAGATATGGATTTTGATTCTGATGGTCAGGTGGTTATTACTCTTCCTGACAGTGACGACAAAGCCCAATCCATTCTTCTTCAGGAGGATGGAAAAATCATCCTTGCCGGAACCAGTGAAACGAATGAAAAATCACAAATTTTCCTGGCCCGCTTAAACAGTGACGGTTCACTCGATACCGCTTTTGGGGAACAGGGCCTCGCAGGTATGCCGGATGATGCAAACGAAGCCGCACTCAGCGCAGTTCTTACGAGCGATGGCCATATTATTCTGGCAGGGTTCAAAAGTACCGGAGATTTCAGCAGAGCTGCAATTTTTTCATTTCTCGAAGATGGGCAGGCTGATAAAAACTTTGCCAGAGACGGCATAGCTCTTTCAGGGACAGAAGAAGAAAATTCTCTGTTCTATGACCTTGCCCTCCTTGGAGACAACAAGATCCTGGCAGCGGGCGCAAGCGCTGGAGGCAGCTACCGCTCCATCATCCTTGCAGGATTCGCCAAAACCGGCGAAGTTGACACGCAATTTGGCGAGGAAGGACTTGTTCAGACAGACATTGGTATGGACGCAGTCGCCTACAGCCTGGCTGTTGCCAATGACGGCAGCATCTATCTTGCCGGTTCCGGAAGTAAAAACGAGGACACAGATTTCATTCTTCTTCATTACAGCGCCTCGGGACAGTCTCTTGATTCCGATCCTACGGCAGTTATAGAGGAAGAGGAGGAGGAAGAAGCTACCGGAAGTCTCAACCTGAGCCCTCTTGAAATTCGTGAAGGCAGTATCTCCGGACAAAGTTTCACCCTCACTGATTTCTCCAGTTATGATGATGTTGCCCGCGCCATTTATATTCAGGATGATGGAACTATTCTTCTTGCCGGCTCAGCAGACAATGGGAAAGATCAGGATTTTGCAGTACTTCGTTATAGCAGTGAAGCACTTGCAAAAGCTCGCCAGTCAGGTGGGATCTACACCCCTGAAGGTCACTACATTGTCACAACACCAATTAATAATATTACAAGAAACAGTGCAACAAGTGGTGGTTATCTGAATCAGGACAAAAGTTCTGCAAACATATCTCAACGTGGTGTTTGTTATGGCATTAGTCCAGCTCCATCCTGGAAAGATGACTTCTCCAAGATCGATACAAGAAGAGAAACAAACCCAAGTTCCTCTACTCCTGGTACAACAAAAGATGGTGCCGCTGCCATTACTACTGACTTAAATCCTTTCAAACCAAACACTGTCCTAGAAGGATGCACATCAGACGGCAATGGAGAAGGAGAATTCCGTAGTGATATAATAGATATCACATCAGACACCACATATTACGTCAGAGCCTATGCAGTACTCTCTACCTCTCCACAAACAGCTGCCGCTGAGGGAGAAGAAATTGAAGCTGTTGATGAAAATGCAAATAACTCTACTCCAGAAGGTACAATCATTTACGGCAACGAACTCCAGTTCACAACAGATGATGCATGTTTTATAGCCACCGCAGCCCACGGCAGTATCGACAAGAGTCAGGTCACCATCCTGCGTCAATTCCGTGACAGCTTTCTCAAATCATCAACACTTGGGAAGAAGTTTATACAAAGCTATTACCAGTTGTCCCCACCCGTGGCAGAACTTATCACTGACAACACAAGGCTCCAGCGCGGAACCCGAATTCTTTTAGCACCAGTCACCTTGCTGAGTTATTTTGCACTGCATCCACTTTTTGCACTGCAACTGATTGCCATGCTGTTCGTCACAGCCGCCCTCTTCCAATTAAGTCTGGCACGCGCAGAATATCGAAAACCACCGTTCAAGAATCAGGGTTTTACTCTCATCGAACTTCTCGTGGTACTGGTAATCATTGGTATCCTTGCCGGGTATGTTGGTCCAAGAATAATGGGACACCCGGAAGATGCAAAGCGAACCATGGCTACAGCCCAGATGAGTTCTCTGGAAACGGCACTCGAAACATACAAACTGGATAACGGGGCTTATCCAAGCACAGAACAGGGGCTTCAGGCTCTGGTGGAGGCGCCTTCAGTTGGCAAACTTCCTCCCAAGTGGCGTAAGGGCGGCTACATGAAAAAGGGTAAAGTACCAAAAGATCCCTGGGGAAATGAGTATATCTATCTGAGCCCCGGTACACACAATGATTTTGACATTGTCTCGTACGGTTCTGATGGTGAATCGGGTGGCGAAGATGCCGATGCAGACGTGAACAACTGGGATATAGAATAGTTTTTAAGGCATCTCAATGAACATTTCTGCCAGACAAGAGGGCTTCACCCTTCTGGAACTGCTCATTGTCTGTTTGCTAATCTCGATCAGCCTGGCCATAAGTATACCAAGCCTTCGCAATACTCTTCTCACAGATAACCTGGCAACCGGGTCACGAAAAGTGATCTCACTTGTTAAAAGTGGTAGAGCACATGCCATTACGAACCGGGAATCGTATCTTATACTGTATGATTCTGCTGAACGTAAACTCTGGTACCAGGCAGCCAGTGCCGAAGAAGCCTCAGGATCCCGTTCCTCTATCACATTGCCTTCCGGGGTTCGCATCGAACAAATCAAACAGGCCAATGATACAAGTAAACGCGATCCGATTAAGGATGGTGTATGGATTTCCAAACAAGGCTATATGGACACAACAGGTATCCAGCTGACCGATAACGCAAATAATCGCATCACCCTGCTGATATCTCCTTTTCTCCCAGACATTAAAGTGACCGAAGGAGCCATCAGCTTCAAATAGTTTATTTATTGATGCTTATTGTCCTATGAAAAACGCAGGATTTACCCTTCTTGAAGTCATGATTGCAATGGCCATTCTTGCCATTGGACTAACCAGTCTCTTTGGCTCACAATCAAGCTCTGTTGCCCTTGCCACAGAAACCCGTTTCAACATTCAGGCCCCACTTCTTGCAAGACTCCAGCTCTCCACCATCCAATCATCACCAGAAGGGATATTTGCAGATAACGGTGATTTTGGCGATGAATTTCCCGGCTTCCAGTGGGAACTATCAGTAGAAGAAGCAAGTTTTCAGGACTCAGAACTTCTAGAGCAACTGGAGGGTAAAATGCAGCACCTGATGCTCACTGTCACCTGGGGAGAAGAATTATTCAGCTACCAGCTCGACAGCTATCAGCGGAGTGAAGAATGAGGAAAAGTGGAGAGGGTTTCACATTACTGGAAATCCTTATTGCCATCGCCATCTTTGGAATGGTGATTGGTCTTGCCTATTCCTCCTATAACGCAACATTCCATATCATTAACAGTGCAGAAGAACAGACTGACACCTTTGCCAAGGCAAGAATCAGCATGGAACGTATCATGGCTGATATTGAATCTTTTTACATGGGCAAAGAAATGTTTTTTAAAGGAAAAAGGAAGTCCATTGGCGCGTATAATGGAGACTCTCTGGAATTCACATCCACTGCCCACATACAGTTGTACCCGGAAGATATCTCCACAGGCCCGGTTGTAATCCGCTACCAGGTTACTGAAGACCCGGAATCGGATTCACTCCTGCTTTATCGCCTGGAATCTCCACTCCTGAAACATGACACAAACGATAAAGACAATCCGGGATTGCTGCTTAGCGATTCCTTAAAAGAAGTGATTTTCAGCTATCGTGACGAGGACGGAGAGGAAAAAGAAAGTTGGGGAGACGAAGACGATACAGGAGATGATACAACGTTACCAAGTCTCATACACATCTCCTTACGCTTTAATGACAATGAAGAAGAGGGAGCAGGAACGCTCTTCCAAACAGCCATTCGGCTTCCAGCAACAGAAAATGCTCAGACATCCCCTAAATAACGAAAAGGCCATGGCCTTGCTGATTACCATCAGCCTGATCAGTGTACTTGCAATCATTACCCTGCAGTTTGCAAACACCATGCGTCAGGAATATATCGTATCTGCAAGCCTCAGGAATAGTGTTAAGCTGACTGAAATGGCAAAGTCCGGTGTCAATATCGCAAAAGAGTTGCTGCTCCTTGATCGTGAAGAAAACAATTTTGATTCCCGGTACGACTCCTGGGCATTACTTGCTGAAGAAAAATTTACAGATCTGTTCCCATTTGGAACGCTCAGCGTGAATGTTGAGGATGAAGGAGGGAAGTTTCAGATCAACGCAATGGTCATCCGTAAACGAGAAGGCTACAAGGCAAAAAGTAAAGCCTACGACAAACAACAAGAAATCCAGGAACACTATGTACGTAACATCCTCTGGCGCCTCATGCGGGCTGAACCGTTTTCACTGGAAGACGGGGATGCCAGAAAAATAATCGACGCCCTCATCGACTGGATCGATAGTGGTGATGGTGACGGGGAGGAAGAATATGGAGCAGAGGACAGTTATTATCAATCCCTTGACCCGCCTTATTCCTGCAAAAACGGCCCCATCGAATCCATTGAAGAGCTCCTTCTTGTGAAGGGCATCACAAAGGAGCTCCTGTACGGGACGGAAGAAAAACCTCCATTAGCACCTTTGCTGACTCCTGTAAACAATACCGGTATTATAAATATCAACACCGCAGATGTCTTGCTTCTTCAGGCCCTGGCACCAGGCATTGACAAAACAACAAGTGAGAATATGATAGATTTCAGGGAAGACGAAGCGAATAAAACAGAGCTGGAAAACAGTAACTGGTATAAGAGTGTACCATCATTTCCGGGTGACATCGCACTGAGCAAAAAACAGATCGGCACTGGCAGTAACTTTTTTACCATAAGGGCCATTGCGCAGTTTGATACCCAGCAAAAAGTGATCACATCCACCGTGGAACGGACAGATGAGCAGATTAAAATCCTCAGGTGGGACAGCGAATGAGAGTTGACAGTTTTAAGCAGATAGTAGATACTATACATGCTAGTTAATGTAATCAGGTCAATATGTTGCAAAACCTTAAGTATTAATTTCGGTAGCTTTTAAATTTATGGCTTCAAAAATCCTTTCCATAGACCTGCAAAGTGACCTGCTGACAGCAGTGTTGCTTGAGGATGATATCAACAAAGATATAATTGCATCCACTGCAATTATCACTGCAGACAAGACACCGAAAGAGATTATCACCGAACTGGCAGACTCCCTGGATTGCAGTGATTGTCGCTGTTTTTTCTCTTTAGGGGCTTCTTTTTTCACCTTTCAAAACCTGCACCTGCCTTTTTCTGAGCGTAAAGCTATCCTCAAGGTGCTTCCCTTTGAGCTCGAAGACAACAGTGCCAGCCCAGTCGACACCATGCTCATTGATTTTCTTATTAATGAACATGGTAACAATGAATCTGAAATCCTTGTTGCCATGCTGGGAAAAGAGACAATAAGGGAATATCATTCCACACTTAAGCAACAAGGCTTAGCACCAGAAGTCATTACCCTCTCCGGAATTGCAAGCATTGAGGAAATTCAGACCAGCGGACAGGCTCCCGAAGAATTTATCTTCCTCGACCTGCGTTTAAATACCGCAGCACTTTTTTTCATATCAGGAAACACACTCCAATTAGTACGAAACCTGACCTTCAGCCCTCTTCCTTTTGGCGCAGAAATAACAGCTGCCCTTGTATATGAAGAGGATGGGTCTCTTTATATCCATGGCCCCGAACATAGTGCCGAATCTTTTCACGAGCTGGCATTATCGGTGAAACAGACCCTGGCTCCACTGCCCCTTTCGCAAGATTTTGATACAATACCCATTTACATTGACGGAACAACCGGTTTGCCTAAACACGCAAGTAGCTGGCTGGCGGCCCCTAATGCCTTCAACAGGAACTGTTTGATTTGCGGCCTTCACGGTGGCCCTCTCCCGCTCCCTATTCAGATACCCGAAGCATCAAAAAGCCATGCCTCCTATCTTGCTGCAAGCCTGAGCCTGGGACGACATGGAGATGCACTGAAAAAGGGACTCAATTTCTGTAAAGAGGAATTTCGTTTTCGGGGAGATATGAAAGAATACCGCAATATAGGAACAATTGCGGGCATTGGCCTACTTGCTCTCCTCCTTCTTTTCTTTGGCTACCTCATATGGGACACCAGCTCTTTAAAAAAAGAACGCGCTGTACTCGTAACCGATATCTACTCTGTCTTTAAAGAAACGTTGCCTAAGGTTACACGTATTGTTGATCCGGTGCAGCAGTTGGATGTTGCTATTAAAAATGCAGATATGGCATCAACAGATGGTAATGGGCAAATGCTCTCCTACCCGGCCCTCCATATTCTTCGCGAAATATCCAGACTCATCCCGGAATCCATTGATGTTCGTCTAACTCGTCTCGTGTACGAAAGTAAAGGAATACGTCTCACCGGGCTGACTGACAGTTTTAAGAGTGTTAACACCATACAGAAGAGACTGGAGGAGTCTGCAATATTTTCCACAGTGACCATCAGCTCCACAAAACAGACCCCGAAAAATAACAAAATCCGTTTTGACTTAAAAATTGATCCTGAGGTCAAAACACCATGAAGATGTCTCTCCCATCAATAAATTGCCAATCTCTTCTGGAAAAATTCGGCTGGTACCGTATGGCCAGGCGCGAACAAATTATGGTTGGTGGACTGGCAGTCTTTGTTGTGGCCCTGCTTGTCTTTCAGCTCATCTTTTCACCACTTCTAAATTCCAGACAAAAACTTCAGAAATCGGTTAGTAAAAAACAACATGAATTTCAGCACATCCAGGAATTGCAGAAACAGTTCCAGGATCTTGCAAACAAAAATGGCGATATTCGACAACGACTCAACACTCGCCCCAAAACCTTCTCTCTTTTTTCTTTTATTGAACAACAGGCAAACAGCAGTAAGATCAAAGAAAAGATTGAATACCTCAAACCCAGTAACATAAAAGGAGACGGACTCCTTGAAGAGTACCGGGTAGATATGAAGCTTGAGAAAATCACTCTATCCGAGCTTGTCACCTTTCTCAAAAACGCGGAGTCAACAAAGAATGTCGTATTTGTGAACAGGATTTCCATTCAGGAACAGGGGAAAAATGAAGGTTTAATAAGTGCCGTCATACAACTTGTCACTTTCAAAGTAGGAGAGGAGAGCAAATGAATCCATTTAAGGGAAAACCCTGGATATTTGTAACTCTTCTTCTCTATACCCTGCTTCTCACAGGTGCACTGCTCTATTTCAGGTTTCCGGCAGCACAGTTCAAAGTATTCTGCCAGACAAAAATAGAACAAATGTTTCCCGATACCATTTGTACCATCAGCAAACTGCGTTTTAAGTATCCATTTAGCCTGGAAGCTGAAGAGATTCGCCTAACGGAAGACCAGGGTAAAAAAGAACCGATTGCCTCAATTTCACTGCTTACAATCAATCCCAAACTGAGCAATCCAACTGCACTCTTCCATGTTAGACTCGAAGCCTATGGTGGCAAACACACATTTCTGGTTCTGTTGAACAGAGAAGAGCAGAAAGCCAATCTGGATAATATTACAATTCAAAATATGGATCTTACCCGTATCCCTTTCCTGCACAAAACATTCAAACGGAAAGTAACCGGCCTCCTTTCGGGAAAAGGCAGTTATCAAGCCACATGGAAAGATGACAACTACAAAGCCGAGGGACAGGGAACCATCACCATTGATGACGGAAGTTTCAGCCTTTTACTCCCCGTACTTTCACTAAAAGAAATTGATCTTAAAAGTTCAAAGGCAGATATTTCACTGCGTAATAATGCTCTGCAGTTTGAAAAAGGAGAGTTTCAGGGCAGAGAACTCAACGGCAATTTTTCAGGAAAAGTTGCTTTCCAATCTCCATTACCCTTTTCAAAACTCCTTTTTAAGGGCAACCTGATCCCTCTGCCGCCACTGTTGAAAAAGAGCAGATATGCTAAAAATATGGTAAACCAGCTGAAAAAACGACATAATCGAACGACACTCCCCTTTCTATTACAAGGGAATATTGCAAGACCACGCTTCAAATTTGACACATGACCTTGGGAAACTTACTAACGCAGATAAGCTGCAAGTAAGTGCCTTGTTGCTATCTGTAACATATTGATCTTATACCACTCTCATATATTCTTGTTTATTATTGCAGGAATTATGGAGTAAGGCACTGATAACATGGCAAGCCGTTACGCTCTTATTCTCTCTTTTATCCTGGCAACACTCCTCGCAGTGGGTGGTGTTGAGCTGTTTTATGGATCTTTGATCAAGAATCTCTCAGAAAAAGGTAGAATAATATCTCAGCCCAACACAGTAAAAACAAAAAAACGGGCAACACCACCTAAAACTGTGGTGGCTGGACAGTCCCTGAAAAAATCAGGTGGGAAAGAGGATTTCAGCATCATCGCCCGCCGCGCCCTCTTTGGAAAGAAGCAACCCGTCAGCAGTAAACCTGCTGTAAAAGAGGAACCGGTTCTGACGACAACATCGCTTAATCTGACACTTCTTGGTACTGTAAGTGGTAAAGATAATGACCAGCGTGCCATTATCCGAAACAAAAACAACAATGAACAGGATATTTATTATAAAGGGGATTCAGTATCCAACGCCCTGATCAAAGAAATTCTCAGGGGTAAAATAATCCTCACCGTCAACGGGAAGGATGAAGTGCTGCTTATGGAAGAATCAAAAAGCCCTCCATCCACCGGCAGTCCAACAAACTATGCCATGCCTGATGTCGTTCCACCACCAAGACGACAAATACGTCAACCTGATCCCGAAGAAATTGAAGAAGGCCTGGAAGAGGATATTCCACAGGAAGACCTTCCTCCAGCCACCACACCCAAACGAAGAATGACCTTAAAACCGAAAAGACAACAGGTAACTGAACCATGAGCGATACAGTCATCAGAACAGTTTCACGTAGAATCAAACCGCTTTCGCTGATTCTTCTCTACTGCCTTCTGAGTATACTTCCGGCCATCTCAATGGCTGCAGATAAAGCACCTTCTGCTACAACATCAGCAAGTAAATCCCAACGCTTTATTACCATCAATTTTGATAATGTTGATATCCGTTTATTCATTAAATATATCAGTGAACTGACTGGAAAAAACTTCATCATCGACAAGACTGTGAAGGGAACTGTTTCCATCATCTCCCCCACCAGAATTTCAGAAGAAGAAGCATACCAGGTTTTCGAATCAGTACTCTCGGTCAACGGATTCACCACCATTCAAGCTGGAGCCATGGTCAAGATCATGCCCACGGTACGTGCCCGTACTGAGAATATCGACACCCTCCATCACGGCATGAGTTCAGAGCCTGAAGACAGAATTGTTACCCAGCTGATTCCCCTCACCCATACAACTCCCACGGAGATGAAAAAGGTTTTGGCGCCTCTTATCTCCAAAACTTCGGTGGTTATTGCCCATACCCAGTCCGGCATGCTGATCGTCACCGATATGCTATCCAATATTCAAAAGCTCCTGTCAATCATTGAATCACTCGATGTTGATTATTCAAGCGATGAGATGGAAGTTATTACTCTTGAATATGCAACCGCGTCCACCCTTGCGACTACGATCAACACGATTTTTCGAAAGGCTGCCACACCTAAAAAAGGTGCTGGACGACAAGGTACTATTAAAGTGGTCCCCTACGACCGAATCAATGCTGTGATTTTACTTGCAGGCCCTGGTGACATTCTTCGAGTCAAACGTTTGATTGCAATGCTGGATACTAAGCCGGAAAAAGATGAAGGAAATATTCAGGTAGTCTATCTCCAGCATGCACGAGCAAAAGAACTGGCAACTGTTCTTACTGCTCTGCCGGGGCAACTGCAGAATGACAAAAAGGGACCTCAGAAAACACCCTCTATTTCAAAGAATGTTAAAATCATGCCTGATGAGGAGACCAATGCCCTCATCATCACCGCTTCCCGTTCAGAATTCAAAGCCCTTGAAAATGTAATCAAAAAACTGGACATTCCACGACGAATGGTCTACCTCGAAGCACTAATCCTCGAAGTAGACACTGATACCAGTTTTGATGTCGGGGTTAACTGGATTGGAGGGGGGAGTTTTTCCGACAATACGGGCGCCGTACTAGGAGGATTTGGAGGCTCAGATGGTTTTAATATGGCCGGTGCAATAACCACCACCGCAGAAGGTGTTGCAGCTGTTGGCAGAGGTTTTTCCCTCGGTGTCTTAAAACAGGGCATAGAAATAGGCGGAATTACTTTCCCTAATATTGCTGCTGTTCTCAAAGCCTTTAAAGATAAATCCAGTATCAATATCATTGCCACACCGCAAATTCTCACCACGGATAATAAACAGGCCGAGATAAGTGTTGGCGAGAATATTCCGTATCTCAGTACGGCCAATACTGCCGACACCTCTGAAAGAGGTTATGAAAACTACGAATATAGAGATGTGGCAACCCACTTAACGATTACTCCCCAGATCAATCAGGCAGACACCCTGCGTCTTGAGATATCGACTGAAGTAAGTAAAATTAAATCCCTGGGAGAGGGTGGCGTACGCCCTACCACATTTAAGCGAACTGCGAACACAACGGTACTTGTTCAGGATAGTGAAACCATTGTTATTGGTGGTATCATCGGGCATGATGCCACTGAAGGCGATACCCAGGTACCGCTGCTGGGCGATATCCCGATCCTGGGCTGGCTCTTTAAAACCCACAGCACCAGCCATCGTAAAACAAATATGTTTATTTTTATAACCCCCCATATTGTCAAGAATCCTGCAGACATGGCCAGGATAACAATGACCAAGGAAGAACAACTTGATAAAGTCATGCCGGCAGTTAAAGAGCAACTCCACCGCCAGACCAATCTCGACCATGCCATGGATCTCTCAGACATTGGCTTCCAGAAATTACAGGCAAAGCAATATGATGAGGCAAGGAACTACTTCAACGAAGCCCTTGAAATCAGCCCGACATCTCCATATGCCCTTATGAACCTTGGTGTAATCTGCGAGCATGAGGGCAAAATAGACGAAGCAATCGGTTTCTATCAAAAGGTTCTTGATAACGCAAATATTGTCAGTAAAGATGGAACGACTCAAGGGGCAACTCAGAATGGAATGAACATACAGAGACTCTGTCGTGAAAACATAGACCGCCTTAGACTGAATCGGGACTCCTGGCCCTATCTCGAAGAAGACGCCAAATAACCATGCAACACGCAACAAGTTTTTTCACAGACAAACTGGGAATCCCTGTCGACACGGTGGAACAGGCACTGGAAGTCCAGAAAGAAAAAGGAGGTGACTTACTGTGCCTCCTCATGCGTCAGGAGAGCGTGGATGAAATCGAACTGCTCCAGAAGTTAGGCCATGAACTGGAAATGGAAGTCAGCATTTCACTGCCTTCAGAGATTCGTACGGATTTTACAGCATTAATCCCCATCTCCTTCTTAAAGAAACATATCATGGTTCCGGTAATCGTGAACGATGATGCATTTATTGCAATCAACGATCCTTTTGATTTTCAGGCACTGGATGAACTTCGTAAGATTCTCGGTATCACAGGAAAACGCCCGGTACTCTGTCCCCAAACAGCTATTATTTCAGCCGTTAACTTTGCCTATGACATGACCCAGAACACCGCTGAAGAGGTTATGCAGGATATTGACGATGAAGATCCAGAGGCCCTGTTCACAGAACTGGAAGAAACAGGAGATTTACTTGATGACACCAGTGATTCTCCGGTAATTCGCCTGGTTAATCTTATGTTTTCCCAGGCTGTACGAGACCAGGCTTCTGATATTCATATAGAGCCATACCAGAATTCGCTAAAAATCAGACAGCGCCTTGACGGGATTCTCTACGACATGCTCAGCCCGCCCAAGCATGTACAATCTGCCCTGATATCACGAATCAAAGTCATGGCAAAGCTCAACATCGCAGAGAAACGCTTGCCTCAGGATGGGCGAATTGAGCTGAAAGTTGCCAACAAAGAAGTGGACATTCGTGTTTCCACTCTGCCCACATCTTTTGGAGAGCGTGTGGTACTCCGTCTGCTTGAAAAAGCATCGGTGCTCATATCTCTTACTGATCTTGGCATGCCGGAAGACAGGTTCAAACCATTTACTGAACTGATTAAAGCTGCCAACGGTATTGTTCTTGTCACCGGCCCCACAGGCAGCGGGAAGACCACGACTCTTTATGCAGCACTCACATCAATAAACACAACTGATATCAATATCATTACAGTTGAAGATCCCGTTGAATATCGGATCAGCGGTATAGGGCAGGTTCAGGTAAACCCGAAAATTGATCTCACTTTTGCATCCGGCCTCCGTTCCATCGTGCGTCAGGATCCTGATGTAATTCTGGTTGGTGAAATCCGTGATACAGAAACCGCAAAAATTGCCATTCAGTCAGCACTCACAGGTCACCTTGTCTTTTCCACCCTGCACACCAATGATGCAGCAAGTGCCATCACCAGGCTTATTGACATGGGTATAGAACCATTCCTACTCTCATCATCAATCAATGCGATCCTGGCTCAACGTCTTGTCCGTATTATCTGCCCGGAATGCAAAATAGCATACACCCCCGACCCTGAAGCCATTCAGAAACTGGGACTTGACCCTAAAGAGATGGAAGGAAAGAAAGTGTATCGCGGGCGTGGCTGTTCCAATTGCCACCATACCGGCTATAAGGGACGTTGTGGAATCTTTGAATTACTCATTATGGATCAAAGCATGAAAAATCTGGTCATTACTACTGCCAACGCCAATGCCATCAGTAAGCAGGCAGTAAAGAACGGTATGATTACCCTGCGTCGCGATGGAGCAGATAAGATACTTGCTGGAATAACGACCATTGAAGAAGTGTATCGCGTCACCAATGAATAGGGTTGATTACTCCTCTCTCACACTTTTCGGCATATACACAATCAGCATGCTTTTCTTCAATTTATTCCCAACTGTTTCAGCAAGGGAGCCAAAAAAAATCTTTTGAATGGGCATTGACCGGGTGGCCCCGATCACCACAAGATCACAGTTTTCTGCCTCCTCAAGAATGGCCTCAACCCGGGTATCAGTTGCCACCACCGTCACAGACACATTTACACGCTGTTTCTGTCCGGCAAGCCAGCAACATAACTCATCTTCTTTTTTCAGAAGAACAGTATCCGGCTCCTCTGAATTAAACAGATAGAGCAACTGCACCTGATGCTCTCCAATGAGACCAAGGGCCACCACAATCGGATACACCTCTTTAAAATCCTCAAGACTTACAATCGGAACCAGAATTCTCTCGGTATGCACCTGTCCGTGGAAACGTGCCACAATCACCGGGCAGGCAACATGATCAGCTACTATTCCCAAAACATCCACAGTCCCTTTCACCGGGTAGCCAAGAATCACCATTTTCGCACTATTATATTCAACAGCTGCAACGAGACCAGCAGCCACAGACCTATCAGGCACAACTTCGTTTACCAGCGGATACCCCATACTGGTGACTTCTGCCAGCTCACGATGAAACAAAGTGGCCAGGTCTTGATCAGATCCAGGCTCAACGACACGAACTGCCATGGGTAAACAACGAAGGTGGTGCGCAAAAATTGTTGCAAATCTGGCAAGTCCTGCAACGGTCTCGTAATTCGCTGCCCCAAAAACCACCACACCTTTTGATGGGATTTGCGGGCTTAATTTTTTCCATGTCCAGGGGACTATTTCAACTTCTTTGGAGGCTTGAGAAATATCACCTTCCCCGCTGGTTTCTTCGTTTTCCCTGGTCTCCTTTTCCTCGTTTAAGGCATGAGCTTCTCCTGCCTGTTTGACCGCAAAACGAACGGTTAATGGCCCAAATAACTCAGAGATGAAGACGCCGGCAAGAACAACGGGAGTGATCATGGCAGAATATGCGCTGAGTGTGGAATCGCCGGCAATAAGAAAGATAAGTCCAATGGCAACTCCTGCCTGGGGGAGCAATCCCATACCAATATAACGCCCCATAATTTGTGGTGCATTCGCAATACGTGCACCAAGAGCCGCACCACATATTTTCCCACCGATCCGTGCCAGGAAATAGATAAGCCCCAAAAACCCCGCTGCTCCCAATGCTCTGATATTCAGATGCGTTCCGGCAAGGGTAAAAAAGATCACATAAATCGGTGGCTCAAAGCTGTTGAGTGCTCGGAAAATTCGTACGTCTCGTTCTGCCTTGTTCACAAGGATAAAGCCTGCCGCCATTCCGGCAAGCAGTGATGAGAGGTTGAGATACGTCGCAAGTTCACTGCAAAGTAACAACAGGGCCAGCCCGCCTGTCATCATCTCTTCTTTGGACTTGAGATTTGTGAGCACCAGATCAAGCAACAGACCAGTAAATATTCCAAGAAGTAAGGATTTACCAATACTTGCAAAGCCGTTAACAAACACTGCAAAAAAGAAAGCATCCCCTGACTGCCCACTGATCTGCTGTGCAAAAGCCATCACAAAACCAAATATCATGATGGCCAGGCCATTATCAATGGCCACAATGGCAAGCCAGGGTGATTTAACCCTAACCTAGTTCTTATACAACTTTAAAAGGTTACATTTAAAATTGGACATATTGCTCAAAATAAGATACAGTT
>CAMZLK010000206.1 GCA_947311475.1 uncultured Desulfocapsa sp. | reverse complement strand
ATGGTACTGTGGAACTGCAAAGCCAAACTGGTATTGGTTCTACTTTCAGCCTTACCCTGCCTGTGATCATGAAATAGTGCAGATAACGCTGCATATACCTAAGAAAGTAACACCCTTTCTTAGGAGCCATCCGGAAATAACGTGACAGAACATGTTGCCTTCACCATAAGACGCTTTCATTCTCTATCATTTACCAGTTTTAATCGGCACTTTCGGTTCCCTGTTATTAAGAATGAAGAATATCGGAAAGCCGTATACGGCAAGGTGTCCGTAAAAGAGCCAGGCCAACTGCTGAATTAATTCTCTACGCGACGGCATTTTTTTTGCAACAATTTGTTTGCAAATGAAATCATTTGGCCATACAATGACACAAAACCCGGATAAACTGGCGTAACTGGATCAAAATCGCCAGCCATAACCAACAATGTAAATTAACCACTTTGACGTGGCACGATCATAGCTGCTGCGATTTTCAGATAAAGAGATATCTTATGAAAAAGATACAGATTGGGGCACGTGTAACTGTAGAAGATGCCGAATTCATAAATCTTCTGGAAATAAATGGCGCCAAAACTCCAAGTGATAAACTGAGGGCCATAATCAAAGAAGCACGGCTGCAAAGAGAATATTCCCAGGATTTTTCGGGCTCCTACCTGATAATCCAGGAACAGATAACACCACTGGTGGAAAGAATAAAGAATGCAGAATTTGAAAGTAACACACATTCCGAGGTTCTTGCCAGAATATTGGAATGGTTTCCTGAGTTTTACGCGTATTGCCTCAGTGCGTTGCCTGAAAATATAGAATCTGAAAAAGTTTTATGCGTTTATGAGAAAGGTATAGTGGAACGTATAGCAAGACTTTTTGAAGCGCTTCTACAGCAGGAACTATCAACACGGGAAAACAGTTATAATCAAGATATGATCAGGGATCATGTGGTCTCACTTGGCAGGATTATTAATATAATAAACGTTTCTACAAAGGAAAAGGAGGAGTAATATGAAAGAAAAAATCACAGGTAGAGTGAGCAGAATTATAAGTGGTGGTTTCAATGCCCTTCTTAATGCTGTTGAAAATTCAGCTCCTGAGTCAGTAATGGAACAGGCCTTGCGGGAAATTGACGAGGCCATTGCTGATGTTCGCAGTGAACTTGGCAAGGTAATGGCAAATAAGCATATGACAAATTCGAGGCTTATGCAGGTCAATGCTAAATATGAAGAACTGGGCGAAAAGATAGAACTGGCTGTTGGTAAAAACAGGGATGATCTTGCCGAAGTCGCAATTTCGCAGCAACTTGATATTGAGGCACAAATTCCAATTCTCGAAAGCCAGTTAGCGGATTTAAGTAACTCTGAAAAGGAAATGGAGGGATATATTGCTGCTCTGAAGGGTAAAAAAGGAGAAATGAAAGAAGATCTTCGTCTTTTCAAAGCAAGCAGAAAAGAGAATGCAGCGTCGCAAACGAATGTATCAGACAACAGCAGTGATTCAATTGCAGGTAAAGTAAACAAAGCCGAATCAGCTTTCAGTCGTGTACTGGAACATACAACAGGAATAACCTCCGGCAGCGGAGTGACAGATCGTGAGACAACAACCGCCATGAATGAACTGGAAGATATGGCGAGAAAAAATAGAATTCAGGAACGCCTTGCTGCCATTAAAGGGAAACAGGGATAAGGCCCATGATTGATTTTTTACTCTCACCGTCCAACACACCTTTTGTTGTTTCGTTAACCATAATGCTCGCCTTCACCGTGATTGAGATATTATCGGCCAGCATCGGCGTGGGGCTGTCAGAAATGGTAGATTCCCTGTTGCCTGAATTTGATGCAGATCTTGATATCGATCTTGAAGCAGATGCTGACATCAGCGGGGCGACGGATTCACTAACCAAGCTTTTGGCCTGGTTCAGAGTTGGCCAAGTACCTGTTGTCATGCTCTTTATCGTTTTCTTAACAGGATTTGGGGTGAGCGGGCTGAGCACCCAGTTTATGATGAAATCAGTCACCGGAGTCACCCTTCCTGTGTCTATTGCCTCTCTCCTGGCGTTTCTTGCTGCAATCCCAACCGTTAGAGTCTGCGGTGGGATTCTGGGGAAATATATGCCCAAAGATGAGACCGAAGTTGTATCAGAAGAAAGCTTCATCGGGATGATCGCCACCCTGACCCTTGGCACTGCCCAAGCAGGAAAACCGGCCCAGGCAAAATTGACGGACAAACATAAGCAGGCACACTACATCCTGGTTGAACCGGACGATGCAGCAGAGCATTTCGGGCAGGGCGATCAGGTTCTTATTGTGAGTAAGAATGGGGCCCTCTTTAAAATAATTGCGGCTGACAATTCCGCAATGACAGATTGAACAATCTATTTCTATTAAAATCAGTTTTATACCGTCCTGAATCCGAATCCGGATTCAGGGCTACTTTTGAGGAAAAGGGGAGGTTAGGATCATGGATCAATTAGTTTTTGTTGCCATCAATGCGGGATTTGTTCTCATTGCCATGATGGCTATCGGATTTGTACTGGCACGGCTTTATAAAAGATCATCTAAAGAGGTCTCTTTTGTCCGAACAGGGTTCCGGGGACAACAGGTTATAATGAACGGTGGAGCCATAGTGCTCCCGGTTTTGCATGAAATCATACCTGTTAACATGAACACATTGCGACTTGAAGTGAAGAGAGAAAATCAGCAGGCATTGATCACAAGGGACAGAATGCGGGTCGATGTTGCAGCCGAGTTCTATGTGCGAGTAAAACCAACTGAAGAATCCATTGCAAACGCAGCACAAACCCTCGGTCAGAAAACCATGGCTCCGGAAGAGTTGAAAAATTTAATCGAAGGGAAGTTTGTTGATTCACTCCGGGCTGTTGCGTCAGAAATGGCCATGGAGGAACTGCACGAACAGCGGGTCGAATTTGTGACTAAAGTTCAGGCCGCAGTTTCTGAGGATTTATTGAAAAATGGTCTTGAACTTGAATCTGTATCGTTAACCGGAATGGATCAGACCAGCCGGGATTTTTTTAATCCGGATAATGCATTTGACGCTGAAGGGCTAACCAAACTCACCAATGAGATTGAGGAGAGGCGTAAAATCCGAAATGATATTGAGCGAGATACCCAGGTTGCCATTGAGAAAAAGAACCTGGAAGCGCAGCGAAAACAACTGGAGATCTCAAAAGAACTGGAATACGCCGAACTTGCCCAGGAAAGAGAGCTTGAAATCAGACGGGCAAATCAGGCAACCGAAATTGCCCAGGAAAAAGCACTTAAACATCAGGAATCGGATCAGGCCCAAATTGAAGCCCAAAAACAGGTTCAGGTATCAAAAATTGCAGCTGCCCAAAAGATTGAAACAGACACACTTCTTAAGGAACAGAATGTAAAAGAACAAGAAATCAGTAAAAACCGAACCCTGGAAACTGCAAATATTGAGCAGCAGAAAGCAATTGAGCTGGCTGACCAGGACAAAGCAATTGCGATTGCAGAAAAATCGAAAGAAAAATCACTTGCGCAGGCAGAAGCTGACAAAGCCCGGGCCAACGCAGTTCGTGAAGAAGAAAGAGTTATTACTGTCCAGGCGACGGAAGAAGCCGAAAGGGTGAAATCTGTCGAACTTGTTGAGGCCAGCCAGCACGCAGAAAAAGCTGCCATTTCGATAAAAGTTGCTGCTGAAACAGAAAAAATGGCGGCCGAGGATAAGGCAGCAGCCGTAAAAACTCTCGCAAAGGCAGAAGCTGAAAAAGAGCAAATTGCCGCAAATGGTGAGGCGGAAGCCGAAAAGATGAAAGCCGCTGCTGCAGAGGTTCGCTACCAGGTTGATGCCGACGGGCAACGCTCCATAAATGAGGCCCGTAATATTTTATCGGCCGAACAAATTGCAATGCAAATCAGAATGGAGCTTATCAAAGCTCTGCCTCAGATTATCGAGGAAAGTGTTAAACCAATGGAACAGATCGATGGTATTAAGATCATTCAGGTCGATGGCCTTACAGGTCAAAATAATGCTGTTGGAAGTGGAGACAATACCTCCTCCGGAGGCGGCAGTTTAAGTGATCAACTGGTTAACAGCGCTCTCCGCTACCGAGGTCAGGCTCCCTTGCTGGACTCGCTCCTTGCTGATATCGGTTTGCAGGGAGGGAATTTAACCGGACTTACCGACGTTCTCAAAGGCGACACAGATCAGAAAGCTCCTGAGGAATGATGAGCGGTGTTGCGGATTATCTGTACAGCAACATACGGGATCAATCATACTTTGATGACGTCGTAAAAACCCTTCATCTATTTCGTTGCTACATTTTTTGTTTAATTTCAACGTACCCAGTACACCGAAATTAAACAAAAAATACACACCTCGCACATGAAGCTTTACGAAATTTCCAACACCCTGTAAGTAGTTACAGTTATGGGAGCCGGGTGGTGCCTTACAGCACAATTTCTTGTTTTTTCCACAAGAAATTTGCTGATAAGGCACTTATACCCCCTTGTGGGGGTGTTAGTTATCGGGGGGCCGCACATCTCAAACCTGGATATCGGCAATATTATTTCACAGGTCAGGAAGGAGATTCTTTTTATGCAACACCACGGATTTTCGTTCATTTTCATGTGAAAATTCAATGCTAAGGCTGCGCTGTTCCTCGTCTGAAAAAAACATCTGCACCAATTCCCCTATTGTCGGGACAGTGCTCATCTTAACGGAATTGATTGCAAGGATTTCATCTCCTGGTTGAAGTCCTTGCTGGAACGCATCGGAACCAATCCATACTCCTGACACAATAGTTTTTTGATCATTTTTCGTTAATGCAAACCCGTAAGAAGGGATGTTATGTTCAAAGGGGGTACCTGTTGGCCGAAGAAGCAGCTCTTTTGCCGGATAATTAAGAATAACGATATATTTTTCCAGGAATTTATAGCCGATCAATATTTTGCCATTCTTATGATCATGGGACGTGGCCGCCACATTTTGCAGCTGCAGGCTGCCGATTTTTGCTTTATTTAAACGTAGAGCATAATTTTCATTCTTTCCTGCACCAAACATTCCAAAACTCATGGATCCATTTGAGGACACAACACTTCCATTTTTAAAGGAAGGTAGCTTTTTGATCATGGATACCGGCAGACCAATATATCCGGGAAGTCCTGTGTCAATGATCGCGTTATCTTGTATTGCATCATCCAGCTCACACTGGACGAACGGGGCAAACCCCATTAACATGTCGAGTTCTATTGGTATTTTTATGTCATTTTCTTGTGCATGAACAGGTGTCGTATCTTGAGAAAGGGTTAATTCCTGCTTTTGATAATCAATTGTTACCTTAAAATGCTGTAAAAAGTTTGATCCTAATATCCCGTCAATTGTATGAGGAAAAATTGCACTGAAATCAATAACACCTGCAGCACAATTTTTTACTTCCATACTTCCGGCAATAATACTGTCAAGTTTCACCAGATTGATTGCCCGGCTGTTTCCTCCTGTGCCGGATGCATCAATCTCTATTCCTTCCGGTAGAGATAACTTTTCGGCGATCCTTTCACTCACCATGGTTAAGGCACCGGTATCAAGAATAAAGGTGTATTCTTCCCTGGAGTGATTGATTTTGATTTTTACAAGAATTTGGTGCTTTTCCATAGTAAACGGAATTCGGCTGTCCATATCATCAGTAATGACAACCTCACTGCTGTTGATCAGGTTTATGGCCTTTATTGCAGTGCAACCGGAAACGAAGACGAGCAGAAGGAGTGGAGTAATAAAAAATTTTGCAAGTTTTCTCATTTTATTAGCTGATTGTTATGGTTTTTTCGTTTTTTTATCAACAAGATACATCCTGTAGTAAGAAACACAAAACATGCCGTGGTGATAGTACTTTTAACGATGGTAAAAGCGCTTGCAAAGGCAACAAGCATCTCAGGAACATTTGGGAAAGATGTAAGCATAAAAACAATGCAAATATTTTCAAGATAATCAAACAGCCCGGCGGTCAACGGAACAAGGCATGCATAGAATATTTTAGAATCTGGCAGGAGGCTCTTTGCAAACAACCATGACTGAAGCAGGCAGAACGAAACTGCGAACAGGCCGGGATACACAAAATCCAGGGGCAATTGTCGATACAGGTACGTGGCTCTACCGGTACTGCCCAGAGCACTGAGTAGTTCAATTGCATACTGGTAGGAATAGCCGGAAGGAGAGAGGTCAAACAGCTTCATTCCTGCTGAGTATTGTTCAACTTGAGGAATCGTATATAACAGCATCATCCCATACACCACCATTGCTGGAACAAGGAAGCTGAGCACTCTTTTGCCAGTCGCAGCCTGTTGTATATACCTTACAAGGTTATGCACCACTGTCCTTTCTGCTGATATCAATATTATTATTGTGTTACTCGTTAATACAGGTTGTTATGTGATTGATTTGCTGACAAATAGCGTCAATACTTCGTGTTTTTATTTCTTTTTTTTTAAAAGTTTTCGTAAAAAGACTACCCAAAGGTGTTGAAGGAATTGGGTAATTAACCAATAAAAACATAGCATTAAACATGAAAAGCCTCTATGATGTGAGGGGGTATTATCAAAAGAAAACCTACGATCACGGAGGCTTTCATGTTCGAGAAGAATATCAAAAAACAGGTTAACAAGCAACTCAATAATAATATTGATATCAGCAGAAAGGACAGTGGTGCATAACCTTGT
>CAMZLK010000205.1 GCA_947311475.1 uncultured Desulfocapsa sp. | reverse complement strand
ACTAAAAAACCGTATCAAGAGAAAGCTTTATGATTGTTGCCGCAACAACAATCAGGAAAAAGATACGAATAAAATGCACCTCTCTTTTACTCACAAGAGTAGATCCCAGATAGGCCCCAATTATTTGCCCCATTCCCATGATCAGGCCGGCAGTCCACAGTACCAGACCGGAATAGATAAAGACAGCCAGGGAAACAATATTACTGGTGAAGTTAAAAAGTTTTGTTTGAGCAGTGGCCTGTTTAAGGTCAAGCCCTAAGAGTACTATCAGGGCAATTGTCCAGAAACTTCCAGTTCCCGGGCCGAAGAATCCATCGTAAAATCCAATTAACAGACCAAAAAGTAAATAGAAAAACAGATGGTTTAGCTTGTGTTGTTTCTGCTCAAAACCAAGCTTTGGTGACATCGCCGTGTAGATAAATAAAACAATCAACAGTACGATGATCATTTTTTCAAGGAATCCGGGACTGAAATATTGCACCGTTGTCGATCCGGCGACTCCACCCAAAAAACTGAAAAGAACTCCCGTGAGGAGATCGCGGGGATTCATCAGTCCTTTTTTTGCATAATTCATTGTTGCTGTCAGGCTTCCAAAAGAGGATTGGAGCTTATTGGTTGCCAGTGCCTGATGGGGTGGAATGCCAACCGCAAGCAACACCGGTACTGTAATAATACCCCCTCCTCCAGCAATTGAATCCACAAATCCGGCAAATCCTCCTGCGAGAAAAAGTAAAATAAGGGTCGGTATCTCAATTTCCAGCACTGTATTTCTAACACTCCTGTAAATAGCTTGATTTTCAGATGATCCGGATAACTCATTCCTGTCTGTGGATAAACTGCCAGAATAAACGAAATAAAATCACTACTAAGAAGAAGGGGGGATGTCAATGTTGATGGCGTCGTAAAAACTCTTCATCTGCTTCGTTGCTACATTTTTTGTTTAATTTCAACGTACCTTAGTACGTTGAAATTAAACAAAAAATGTGCGCCTCGCATATGAAGTTTTTTACTTAGCCATCGAGATTTTAACCTTTTTACGAGTTTATCAATGTTGATGGACTCGTAAAAATTCTTCATCTCCTTCGTTGCTGCAAATTTACAATCTCTTTACGTACCTTAGTACGCTGAAAAGATTGTAAAATTCCGTGCCTTGGATATGAAGTTTTTTACAAGTCCATCCTGTTGTGCTTCGCAAATAGCCATTGACAAGTGATACAGTTGTTATATGTTTGGTATACCATTAGTTACATTGCGAGCCCATGAGTGATCAAAAGACAACAGAATGGCTTCTTCTCATCCACCAGATTCCACCCAAGCCGAATTATTTTCGGGTCAAAATCTGGCGCAGGTTACAGAAGATCGGAGCCGTGGCAATCAAGCAATCCGTTTATGTGCTTCCTGATACCGGGCAGGCCTATGAAGATTTGCACTGGATCGTCAAAGAGATAATTGAAGGAGGCGGGACAGCGTCGCTTTCCAGAACCGTTTTTCTTGAGGGTATCAGCAGTGTTCAGATTGAGTCTCTTTTCCAGGCTGCGCGGAATGATGAATATGGAAAGATTGTCCAGGATACACAATCCTTTATTGAGGATTTAACAGGATCAGTGGCGGATTCCGGTTCAATGGTGCTCAAGAAAAAGAGAGAATTATCTCGTATCCAGAATAGATTCAATGAAATTGCGGCCATTGATTTCTTCGATGCACCGGGGCGCGTGGCTGCTGAGAACATATTGATGGAGTGCGATGCACTATTAAGAGAAACAAAAGACAACATGACTCCTGCAATTAAAGATTTTGCAAAAATGCGAAATCGGACATGGGTTACCCGGACAGGGGTCTATGTTGATCGCATAGCCTCAGCCTGGTTAATACGCAGGTTTATTGATCCGGGAGGTCGTTTAAAGTTTGTGGAAGACGAAAGATATAAGCCCGGCCCTGATGAGTTGCGATTTGACATGTTTGAAGGCGAATTTTCCCATGTCGGAGATAATTGCACCTTCGAAGTGCTGGTAGAAACCTTCGATCTGGCCTCTCAGGCGATCACAGCGATTGCTGAAATTGTTCATAATATCGACTTAAAGGACAAAAAGTACAACAGAGCGGAAACGATAGGTATACAGGCTATTTTTTCCGGTATGGCAGCAACATGCGGTGGTGATGAGGAACGTATGGAACGGGGGTTCATGATACTTGATGAATTGTACGCCTCTTTTGGTGCCTTATTCCCGAAAAGTTGTAATAAAAAACAAGAATAGATGGGAGTGCTATAAAATCAGTATGTTACGGATAGTAGCAAAGCGCTTACTTGCAGTTTGTCTGCGTTAGAGGTGCAAAGTACCAACCATAAAACATAAGGAGAATCAGTATGCCACCAATTAAAAAACATGTAGCAGCAAGTCTTGAAAGAACAGGAAAAGAATATAAAGAGGTCCATGAATGGATCGATGATCCCGAGAAAAAGAATGAGCGGCACGATTTTACACGGGTTCTGGAATTTGCAAAAATGTTTACTGAAAAATATGGTGAGGAAGCGGCTCAGGAATATGTTTTCCATATCAGTGATGATCTCAAAGGAAAGTTTGGCCATGTTACTGAAGATACAGAAACCGCAGTGAAGAGTGCTTTGACATATTTTGGTTCATATAACCGATAAACCGAAGGAAAATTATGAAATGGATTACACGTTCTCATGTACATGTGGATCGCGTTGCCTGTCCCTGGCTTATTAATCGCTTCATTGATTCCGCTGCCGAATTTTTATTTGTACCAAAGAGTCAGGTTTTGGCTGTTGCTGAAAAGGAAGGAGCCATAGCCTATGACACTCCAGGCGCTGAATTGCATCACCGGGGAGATCTATGCACCTTTGATGTACTTATTGAAGAGTATGGGTTAGAGGATAAGGGTTTACTTCGACTTGCCAGGATTGTTAACGCGGCAGATACTGATAATCTGCAAAATGACCCAATGGCTGCAGGGCTTGAAGCCATTGCTGTTGGGTTTAGCCTTAGGTTTCCTGATGATTTTACAAATCTTGGGCATCAGTTCGAAGTGTATGATGCGTTGTATGCATGGTGCCGCCTTGACGTAATTGGAAACTGATTCAGAGTGCCGCATCTGCCCTTTACCTGAGCCTGTAAAACTATTGCGCTCAGGTGGGGCGGGTGAACCGGCAGCACTCAGAATCAAGTACTATATTTTGAGTCTCTTATTCTAGGAGCCTGTCCGAGTATGCCCCTTTTGCCCAAACTCTTCAGAATTGTCAAAAAATAATGCTCGCAATATCAGTCATATGGCTACGCTTATTTTCTGAAAATTCTTCGATTTTGACCAAAATGCCTATTCTCGGACAAGTTCCTTGTGTGGTTTGTTATGACATTTTTTGCTAAAAATCGTGTTCGGAGTGTTGCCGATTTCCTTGCCTTAAAACGTTCAACCCTTGGCATTCTGGTCATGGTTATGCTTATCCTGCTGGGTGAGCGAATGGCTGAGCGTTTTTTGCCTATTTATTTGATGGCACTTGGCGGGAGTGCTCTGACCATCGGTTTTCTAAACGGTCTTGATAATTTTCTCTCTGCCGTCTACTCCTTCCTTGGCGGCTATCTTTCTGATCGTTTTGGCACTAAACGGGCTCTCCTGTTTTTTAACTTTGCCGCCATGTTTGGGTTTTGCATTGTTATTTTTATTCCTGCCTGGCAGGCTGTAATTGTTGGCGCAGTTTTCTTCCTTTCATGGAGTGCGATCTCTCTGCCAGCCACCATGAAACTTATTACTGAAGTTCTTCCCATGGAAAAGCGCACCATGGGAGTTTCAATGCTTGCTCTGGTCCGCCGGATTCCAATGGCGTTGGGGCCACTTCTGGGTGGTGTGTGCATTGGACTGTGGGGAGAAAAAAATGGTGTTCGGGCAGCTTTTGTTGTGGCTTTGATGCTTGCCATTGTCGCCACCATAATTCAACAGCGCTTTATCGAAGATAAACCATCTGAAGCATCCAAAAAGAGAGACAGTCTCGCTGCAGAAAAAAATCCATTCAAACTGCTTCACCACATGGGGCCGGATTTAAAACGACTTCTGGTTTCAGATATTTTAATTCGTTATTGCGAACAGATTCCCTATGCTTTTGTTGTTATCTGGTGCATGAAAACCATTGCGCAACCTGTCTCAGCTGTTCAATTCGGCGTTTTAACTTCAATTGAGATGCTTACTGCTCTATTGATATATATTCCGGTGGCCTATATGGCTGATAAGGGCGGGAAAAAGATATTTGTGTTGAGTACATTTGTCTTTTTCACCCTTTTTCCTCTGGCCCTGCTCTTTTGCCAATCTTTTGCTGTATTGGTTCCAGCCTTTATTCTACGTGGCTTAAAAGAATTTGGTGAACCCACCAGAAAGGCCCTAATCATGGATCTGGCGCCGGAGGATCGAAAAGCTGCAGTATTTGGTTTGTATTATATGTTGCGCGATATGGTCGTTTCGATTGGAGCGTTTGGCGGGGCTTTTCTATGGATGATAAGTCCTACGGCCAATTTCCTGACAGCTTTTTTGTTTGGACTGATCGGTACGATTGGTTACGCTATTTGGGGACGGGACGTTAATGTTCCTGCTTAAGAGCCGTCCGGAAATAACTTGAACATCTCGTATCTCATCTTCAGGTCATCTTTGTTCGATCTTCAATCACCAAATCCTCAGCGTAGCGCAACTACGCTTGCTGTTTTGTTTGTCCAACTTATTTCCGGACGGCTCCTTAGCCCAAATGAAACGGCAATGTTTGCCCACTCATGAAAAGAGAGCAAACATGCCTGAATAGGTGCTTACAGCTTTACTTGTGGCTTCATTTTTTTCATGGTTTTTTCACCAATACCTTTGACGTTTAAAAGGTCTTTGGCATTTTTAAATTTTCCGTTCTTTTTACGGTAGGCAATAATGCTTTTCGCAGTTACTGGCCCAACACCGGGGATGAGAGCCAACTCTTTTGCGGTGGCGGTATTGATGTTGATTTTACCAGTAAAAGCTTTT
>CAMZLK010000204.1 GCA_947311475.1 uncultured Desulfocapsa sp. | reverse complement strand
CGTGAGTCTATTTACCATCAGACCAGAAATCAAAAGTTCAGTTACTATAAGGCCAGATATCATGAGTCCAGGTCCCAAGAGTCCAAGGATCATGGGTGTAGTTACCATGTTGCCCAGGTAACATGAGTCCAGATTACATGAGTTCATATATCATTAACCCAGGTGTCAATGAATCAACGAGATGCAACGATACTGGCTTGGACGGAAATGTCAGTAATCAATTCATTATTCTTATTTGTTTAATAGTAAATTTACACACAAAATGCCTATTCTCGGACAAGCTCCTAGATGTTCAAGTTATTTCCGGACGGCTCCTAAAGGCAAAATTTTGAGATGAGATAACTATGAGTTCCATATCAAAACAACCGCAGGAACGGCCTGATATTATCCTTGATTTGGACAGGCTTAAGAATAACTGCAGTAATAATCTCGATTTTGTTGCCGAGCTTCTCAATCATTTGCATCAGAAAAGCGGGCCAAAGTGGATTGTGGCCATTGAGGAAGGGATTAAGTCGGGTAATAGTGATGAGGTTCGGGATGTATGTCATGGCATGAAAGGGGCAAGCGCCACTATTTTTGCTTGGAGAATCTCAAATCTGGCGCTTGAGCTTGAATACCTGGCTCGTGACGGAAAGCTTCAGCAACTTGCTACTCGCATACCGGAGCTAAAAGAAGTTTTCACCGAACTTAAAGAGTGGGTTAATAAACAGCCTGATTTTGCTTAGTGGCCCTCTCCGCAGCGTAAAAAAACAGCTTGAATCAAAAGGCTGTTTTTAAAGATGACTTCATTGTTTCCCCAGCTGTCAGCTCCAAGACCTATAAGGTTTCCTGCATCATTCCATTCATTAAAGCCAAATTTCCATCCCAACCAGGTCTTTTTGAAATTGTAGGCATATTGGGGGCCATAATAGTCAAAACGATCGCTTTTAAGTTCTTCATCTTCCATTTCCCGTGCCATTCCAACGAGGACAAGGTTTGCTCCTTTATTCTGAGCTTCAAGGAGCATTGAGCTGGCAATATCCTGCCCGGATGAGTTCGTTTTTGAGTTCATCAGGAGATGAGAGAATGCAGAACAATCATCTGGTATTGCGAGTTCCTGAAATGTTATTTGACTCATTGCCGTTTGCGGAAATTGAATACCTGTGTATTCAGGTGTGCTGAACCAGCATCCGGAGAGCAAGAATGTGAGAAGCAAAAGGGAAATAAGGTTTGTTTTCTGCATGATTTACCTGTGAAAAAGAATTATTCAAAACAACATGGTATGTTATCATAAAATTAAGAGAAAATTTACGCCATTTTCCAACTTTTTCCTATCATTTTTATTCCATGAAATCACTTTCTGTTCGTAACAGTCCTCTTATTAATATGGCAGCTTTTGTTGTCGTGGTGGCTGGCATGAAGGCGGCTGCACCTCTGATTGTTCCTTTTCTGCTTGCTGTATTTCTGGCCATAATATGTGCTCCACCTCTTTTCTGGATGCAGAAGAAAGGGATTCCTGAACTTGTTGGTATGCTGCTTATGATTGTTGTGATTTTGGGAGTCTGGGTTTCGGTGGTTACCTTGATTGGCAGTTCCATGACTGATTTTACAAGAAACGTTCCCGGATATCAGGAGCGTCTCATGGAGCAGACTGCTGGCTGGTGGAATTGGCTGACTGAACGCGGAATTGTTCTTGATCGGAGTATTTTAACCGATACATTTAATCCTGGAAAACTGCTTAAGATGGCCGCCAATACTTTGAATGGTCTTGGCGGTATGCTCACCAACACTTTTGTGATCTTTCTGACATTTTTCTTTATTCTTTCAGAAGCGGCAGGTTTTCCCTGTAAATTGCGTGCTATTCAGGGTGAGCAATCGCTGGCATTAAAGAAGTATGGCGAGATTGCAACTGGTGTGAACCGATACCTGGGGATAAAAACCTTCACCAGCCTTCTCACCGGTGCTGTTGTGGGGTTTTCTCTTTCAATTCAGGGCCTTGACTGCGCAATTATGTGGGGCGTGGTGGCCTTTTTGCTCAATTTTATCCCCAATATCGGCTCAATTATAGCGGCTGTTCCTGCTGTGATTCTCTCTCTTGTACAGCTTGGTGGGGGAGCAGCCCTTATCACGGGAGGTGTTTTTCTTGCTGTGAATATTTCCATTGGATCCATTTAGGAACCACGGGTGATGGGCAAAGGTGTAGGACTTTCAGTACTTGTTGTCTTTCTTTCTCTGGCTTTTTGGGGCTGGGTTCTCGGGCCGGTGGGAATGTTGTTATCTGTTCCTCTAACCATGGCCGTTCGTATTGCACTTGATGAGTCTGAAAGTAATCGTTGGCTTGCTATTCTTCTTTCGTCCAATAGAGCAATAAGCCAGAGAAAAACTGAATGTGAAGAAAGCTAGGACTGCCTGTTACCCACAAATATTTACACAACGTAAATTCAATAAGTTAGAACTGCGTATAAATATCACTTTTGCGAGATGTTCAATTTTCAGATATCGTAAAAACAGTTAGTTAAGTATATGTAGACCTTCCTTTG
>CAMZLK010000203.1 GCA_947311475.1 uncultured Desulfocapsa sp. | reverse complement strand
GTTTCACAACGTTACATGGAACACTTACAGGGGGCTTTAACCCCATTATTTCACGCCCATGTCGGGCGTACACAATGGTTTACAGCGGAAAACAAGCAGTTCTGTTTTCAGGCCAAGTTCTCAGGTAGATTTAACCTTCTATCTTCGCTCCAAGTTGGTCGGTAAACTTGCTTGTTTCCGCTGAAACCAGGCGTTATGTGTAAAGGAGATTGTATTGAGAAACATCAGTTTATTAATACTGTTGTTATCAATTATTGGGTGCGCTGGCCCCAATCCAATGCAGGTTGCAATGTTTGCAATGGTTGCAATGGGGTCGGACCAAGGCAACAATCTGTTTTAGCGTTATAACACACTCAAAAATAACCCAATTTAGCCCTTAGAGGTCGCTTTTCACCCCAGAAAAGTGACCTCCAAGAAAAATAGACGGCATAAAAACGCTGAACAAAAGCAAAAAACAGGCTGGGTTCACATAAGAACAACCGTTGACCATTGTCGTTGCCATCATTCTGAAAAGCTGGAATCGTGACAATTGCTCACCCAGGAAAGATACTCCCATCGGCACATTGAAAAATATTGAAAAACAATTGGGGCCAGGATAAAAAAACGAAGATGTTGTGGTGCCACGAAGCCTTTGGAGCCAAAGCTGCACTTTTCCACAAAATAATCACTGCAATCACGGCACGTTATCAGAAAAACATAGTGTTGGAATAACAAAATTATCTTACATCCACCTCGAACTCAGTAAAATCAGCATCACGATGATGCCCAGATCAAGCACCTTTTTGCCCCGAACAACATCCTTAATCCCGTAAAAATATTCCCAGACGGCAATCCAACAGAGGCCTCAACCTCTCTGTGAAAAATCCATTGACAGACGCTGAAGTTTTTCTTATATAAGTAGGATTACTGTCGTGATTATTCGCAATTGCAATGGAGATTCGGAACAGCAATTTAGTTTGTGTCGATTTTCTATAATAATATTGATTTAACGGAGCCCCAAATGATAGAAGTTGAAGTTCGTGGAGATCTTGAGTATGCCATCAGGCAGCTGAAAAAGAAACTGCAGATTGATGGAATCAAACGAGAACTCAAACGTCGCGAATGCTATGAAAAACCAAGTGTAAAAAAACGTCGCAAACAAGCTGAAGCTCGTCGTAAACTCCGCAAGTTTAACCGGGTCAGACGCGGATAAGACCAGCACAGCTCTGTTTTTTCTAACGCTCGTTGCATATGTGTGCATCGGGCGTTTTCTCTTTTCCTTTCTTATTTGTCATCGTCAACAAACCCCTTTCACAAGAGTTTGTTTCAGCAAAAGAGCTCTTTCTCCATTACCTGATCACCGAGAAACGCTTTGCAGACAATACTGTCAAGGCATACGACGCCGACATTGATATTTTTCTTTTCTTTCTTCAGAAAAAAAAGAAGCCTCTGCAACAGGTAAACAGTAACGTCATCCATGGTTTTCTTGAACAGTGCCGAAACAAACAAATTTCACATCGGAGTAATGCGCGAAGGATTTCGGCCCTCAAAAGTTTTTTTTCGTACCTCAGCAATCGGGATCTGGTATCAGGGAACCCCTTCTCTAACATCAGCACCCCCAAAAGCGGAACAAGTCTCCCCAAAGGACTATCTGTTGAACAGGTAAGCAGACTTCTGACACCCCCTGCTACCACAACTCCACTGTTGCAACGTAATTATGCAATGCTGCAACTCCTTTATTCAACAGGATTACGAGTATCTGAGCTTGTTACCCTACCCGTTACAGGATGTAATCTTACCGCTTCATTCATCCGGGTTATCGGTAAAGGCGAAAAAGAACGACTTGTCCCTTTTGGGATTCCAGCAAAAAAGGCCATTGACGTCTACCTTGAATCTGGGCGGCCATTGATTCTCAAAGGACGCCGCAGTAACACACTTTTCGTCACAAACCGGGGCCGTGGCATGACACGTTTACGATTCTGGCAAATAATCAAAGAAGTAGCCCGCGCCGCAGGAATAAAAGAGGTCATCTCACCACACAGCCTTCGCCATTCCTTTGCCACACATCTATTATCAAATGGCGCAGATCTTCGTTCCGTACAGATTATGCTTGGCCACTCAGATATCACAACCACCCAGATTTACACCCATGTCGACAGTGGAAAGCTGAAATCAATCCATAAAAAGTTTCATCCCCGAGGGTAATTTCATATTGTACCAACGCAGGTAAACTTGAAATATTTCTTTTTATCTCTTCCCGCCTATGGTGTCTAATTCTTGGACGTTCCTCTCTTTTTCTTTCTCAAATATTGCCCATTTTCCATACACTCCCCTTGCCCATCTCTGCAACAGTTGAAAACAACACTCTATTTTCCTTTTATAATCAACCCATTACGCCTTAATCGCTACTACTACTACAAACTGGCACGACTCATGAATGAGCTACTGCACGATCCACAAACTATTTAAAAGGAGAATCATCAATGTTTAGACATGGTGAAGGTTTTACGAATTGGTTCTGCGGTTCAGGTGTATTTTTCCCTGGACCATTGGGTATGTTGATTACCCTGCTTTTCTGGGGACTTGTCATAGGTATGGTCATCTGGTTGTTTCAGCTTATTTTCACTAAATCATCTGGTCACACTGTTATGACCACGGATAACAGCCTCAATATCCTCAATGAAAGATATGCCAGAGGAGAAATAAGTAAAGATGAGTTCCAGCGAATAAAAAGAGATCTCAATTAAGAGGAAGCATCATGAAACGTAGAGCATTTATAAGAGGAGGTTTTGCCACTCTTGGTCTGACAACACTTGCTGCATATGGAGTCTTGCAAAAAACGGGATTTTGTTATGCCGGAGCAGCAGATGGATTCACAACCCCTTTACCAGTTCCACCGCTCCTTGAAAATTTAAGCGCTGATTCTGGTACTGCATCCTTTGCATTACGGGTTCAGCGAGGGAAAAGGAACTTTTTCCAGGGCCTCTCCACTTCCACCATGGGTTATAACGGGGATTATCTCGGGCCCACAATAAAAGTCCGTAATGGGCAGCAAGTTCGCGTCAAAGTAAACAACACTCTTGATGAGCAGACAACCGTTCACTGGCACGGGCTTCATGTACCTGCGGAATGGGATGGTGGCCCCAGACAGACCATCAAGGCAGGTGGCGACTGGAACCCAGCATTTAGCATTAAGCAACCGGCTGCAACACTCTGGTATCATCCACATGCCATGGGGCTTACCGGAGAGCAGGTCTACCAGGGTCTTGCTGGACTATTTATCATTGAGGACGAAATTTCAGATAGTCTGGAGATCCCTAAAACTTATGGAGTAGATGACTTTCCTCTGGTTATTCAAGATCGCAGATTTCAAAGGGACGGCGGTTTCGCCTATGCACGAAGCATGATGGATATCATGCATGGAGTCCTTGGTAATTACCTCCTCGTAAATGGGGCTCTATGGCCAAATCTGGCAGTTCCACAGGGAAAAGTTCGTTTACGGATACTTAATGGATCAAACTCTTCCATTTATAATATCGCCTTTGCTGATGGTCGTGAATTTTATCAGATTGCAACCGATGGCGGATTTCAAGAGCAGCCAGTAACTCTAAACTCCCTGTTTCTTTCGGCAGGGGAACGTGCTGAGATTATTGTTGATTTTAAAGACAATCCGCTGCAATCAAAAACATCCCTTCTAGTTGATCAACAGAACGGATATCGATTCGAGGCCATGCAGTTTACGGTTGTCCATCCCCTAACTGAACCAAGTGCCGAATTGCCAAAAACACTGGTAAACATTGACTGGATTCCGGAAAAAGAGTCCGTAAATACTCGATATTTTACCATGGAAACCATGTCCATGGGTGGCGGGCGCATGGGAATGATGGGTATGAGAGGTCGCGGCACGATGGGCAGAGGCAGATTGACCATTAACGGAAAGAATATGGATATCAACCGGATCGATGAGGAAGTGCAGCTTGACAGCACAGAAATATGGGAGATAAACAACCGCTCGACAATGATGATGAATCTGCCACATTCCATGCACCTGCACGATGTTCAGTTCCAGATTCTTGACCGTGACGGCACGCCTCCCCCACCACATGAGCGAGGGAGAAAGGATACCGTACTGATTCAACCGGGCGAAACAGTTCGTGTAATCAGCAGGTTCGAAGATTATACCGGGGTCTATATGTACCACTGCCATCTCTTGGAGCATGAAGACAACGGCATGATGGGACAGTTTAAGGTTGTTTCACAAAAAACCTGAGCAAGCTGTTTTTTGAACTTATTACAGGAAATACCAGTTTCAGATAACCTGAAACTGTTTAAACATCATAATACAAGGAGTATAGTATGAAACGAACAATATTATCAGCAGCACTTACACTTTCACTTATTTCCACCCTGGCTATTGCTCAACCAATGCATTCACCAGCAGAGGGAACTCAGCACCGGCAAATGGGCCATGACATGATGATGGGTCAAGGAAATGGTATGATGGGAGGAAGCGGTCAGGGAAACAGTATGATGGGCATGCATGGAAAGAAGATGGGAATGATGGGCATGGGCATGGGCATGCACGGTAAAGGTATGGGAATGATGGGACAATCAGGCAATTGCGCAATGGGACAAGGGATGCACGGAACCGGAATGATGCATTCCGGGGCAGTTGCACAAAATGATGCCTTTCTTGACTCAACAAAAGAACTCCGTAAAAGCATTCATGACAAACAATTTGAATATATGGAGGCCAGCCGCAACTCTGAAGAAACCGTCGGCAGCTTACGCAAAAAAGCTGAGGAACTTTCAGCATTGAGGCAGGACCTGATGGAGAAGAGACAGAAATCTTTCAATAAGGAATAAATCCGTTTCTGAATACAATTCTATCTCTGCTTCCAGGCAGAGATAGAAAGCTTGACAGATAAACAGGAGATAAACAGGAGATAAACAGATGAAAACAAACAATCTACTAATCAATTCCGATGAGATGTATATGCCACGCCGCCAGTTTGTGAAAGGAATGGCCATGGGTGGAGCACTCCTTGGATTGGGCATTTCTCCTATGCGTCTGCTGGCAGGTACTCAATCTACCCTGGGGCATCCAACTCTGCGCGGTAAGCGATTTAACCTAAACCTTGCCCCCCAGGCTGTCAATTTTACCGGCAATGAACGTGTGGCCACAGCAGTAAATGGCTCTGTTCCGGGACCGATTCTGCGTTGGCAGGAAGGAGAACGGGTCACTCTGGATGTCAGTAACCAACTGGCTGAAACGAGTTCAATTCATTGGCATGGCATGATCCTACCTAACAATATGGATGGAGTACCGGATATCAATTTCAACGGCATCGCGCCGGGTGAAACCTACCATTATCAGTTTGATATCAAACAAAGTGGTACGTTTTGGTACCACAGCCACTCCGGCTTTCAGGAACAGACAGGAATGTATGGAGCCATCGTTATAGATCCACTGGAACCTGAACCATTCAGTTACGATCGTGAATATGTCATACTGTTGTCTGACTGGTCGGATGAGAATCCAACCAATATTTATGCAAAACTCAAAAAGATGAGCGGCTACTATAACTTTGCCGAGCGAACCACTCCCGAACTTATCCAAGATATTCGGCAAAAAGGTTTAGCCCAGACATGGAGCGATCGCAGCATGTGGAACCGGATGCGTATGAGTACTCGCGATATCTCAGACGTGACCGGTTACACCTACACCTACCTCATGAATGGACAGACCCCGGCAGACGGCTGGACAGGATTATTTAAACGAGGGGAAAAGGTACGGCTGCGAATCATCAATGGTTCTGCAATGAGCTTTTTTGATGTATGTATCCCAGGATTAAGCATGACTGTTGTGGCGGCAGACGGGCAGAACATCGAACCGGTGACCATTGATGAATTTCGCATCGGAGTTGCTGAAACTTACGACGTGATTGTAGCGCCAAAAGAAGATCGGGCTTATTGTATTTTTGCACAGGCCTTTGATCGAACCGGTTATGCCCGTGGTACTCTCACCCCTGATTTATCTCTGACCATCGATGTACCTGACCTGGATCCTTATCCAATCCTGACTCACCTGGATATGGGGATGAATATGAGCGGTATGGACATGGGTGGCATGGATATGGGCAGCACTGAAGCTACCATGGGAAAGGCAGATGGAACG
>CAMZLK010000202.1 GCA_947311475.1 uncultured Desulfocapsa sp. | reverse complement strand
TACCGATCCGCATTGGATATTCCCTGGTCAACGTATTAAAATTCCGGAAAAACAACAAAGTGAGTCTGAGAAGGAACATTAGTGCCTTGTTGCTTATGCTAATAATTTGAGTTTGAAACACTTCGATTTTCTTGTTTTTTATTACAGCTTTTCGGGAGTAAGGCACTAATGTTCCTTCTCAGACTCACTTTGTTGTTTTTCCGGAATTTTAATACGTTGACCAGGGAATATCCAATGCGGATCGGTAATCTGTTCGTTTGCCTCCACCAGATCTTCGATTTTAACTCCATAGCGATTGGCTATCTGTGATAAGTATTCATTTTTGGCCACTGTATGTTCTTTGGAATAGATTTTTTCGTTTTCAAAAAGTGCAGGTTGCTTATTATCCCGCACTAAATCGTCCATACTGATGCCATAACGGTCTGCAATACTTTTTATGGATGACATTTGATCATTAAGTTTGCTTAACTCATCAAGTTGTATGTCGTAGCGTTTTGATATTGCCCCCAGATACTTTTTTTGAGCATTTTCATGTTCTGTTTCGATTGTTTTTACGTCCAGAGAGGGGTCCAGCAGAGCACTTTCTGATGAAATTTTCCTGTTAGCCTGAATTAAATCATCGAGTTTGAGTCCATAGCGATCAGCAATTTCTTTCAGGTTGGACATCTTCTCCTTTGCCTGAACCAAGCCCTCAAGCTGGATGCCGTAACGCTCGGCTATGTTTTTTGTGTATTCGTTGAGAGCTTGTTTTTCCTGATTCTTCTCAACAGGTTTTATGCTGGCCTGGCCTTAAGGATCAGGTACTTTTTTTAGAGCAACTATCTGGCTAAGCCTATTGTTTCCCCATGTGTTGTCGGGTTGTATTTTGAGTCCCTGTCTGTAGCTATCAATCGATTTTTTCTTATCCCCAAGGGAAAGATATGTCTCCCCCATGCCAAAATAGACATAGGGAAAAAGGTCATCAAGCCTGGCAGATAACTGGTAATAGTGCAGAGCTTTTTTGTATCGTTGTCGCCTGTCCAGATTTACGGCCCAATAGTACTGCAGCATGGCATCATTCGGACATTCCTGTATGGCGTTCTCCAGAAAGCCTTTTCGTTGCATCAGGCTTTTAATGTTCCACAATTTTAGCCTGGCGTTGTCGCAGCGATGACTGGTTCCACTTGCAGCATTACAAGGACTTATCATCGGTTCAGCAGTTAAGAAAGGCAGGATAATGAATATACAAAGTGTAATAATAACTTTCTTTGGCAGCATATCGATTCCGTTCTACAAGAGAATAATCGCAAGAAACGTTAATAGAAAACAGGCAAAGCTTATGAAAAAGATCTTTATTGCATTGTTTTTCGCATCCTGCATGGACTGTTGGAGAGAGACATAGATGAAAGTCGCTGCGATTGTTTCACCGGCCTGCCAGTCATAACCATTATCCGTACCATAGAGCATGATTTGGGTTCTGGGTGCGTTTTCCGGTTTGCTGTGGCAGGTTAGACAGCTTGTTTTTACTGTTATAGGGGAAGATGTATAATATATCAGCTCGCCATTCTGCTTGATGAAACCATCTTTTTTCTTTAATGCCGGCTGGGAACGAAAATTGGAAATGATCCGTTTTTCATTGGAATTGGCAATATTTACATCGTTGAGCGGGTTGAGGGAGGCCAGGTGGAAGCTATGCCCACTATTGTTTTTTTCGAAGAGGTTTGCAAATTCTCTTAGAACCATGAACCCGTTTGACAGTTCAGGGTAAAACTTGTCGTTGTCTACCAGTAATGCATTAATTAGAGGTTTCTGGCTATGTTCAAAAAAGGTAGAAGATGCATTGATATAATCAAGTAAGATCGAACTTCTAACTTTGGCTTCTGCAATAACATGCTGTTTTTGAAGCCAATATGACATGCCGCCGATACAAATAGATGATAAAATGCTTGTGATGCACATTATGAACAGAAACCGGGTACGATATTTTATTGTTTCCCCATACAATAAACTCTTTGGATTCGTTAAAAGTTTTATATCTGAGGATATGTAAAAGATTATCTATGAATAATCAAGTAAAATGTCGTAATTCCGGCGTCATAGTGTGGTGTTGGCCGCATGGATTTATTTTCCCTTTTTTCCAAGACCAAAAATATTTGAGGAATGTTTTTGAGGAGACGATTTTTTGGCTTTAACTCCCGGTTTTTTCTTCTGATTACCCGTACGGCGCGGTCCTGCCTTTTTCTTTGGTTTGCGTTTGGGGTTGTGGGGGCGTTGGCCCTGTTTTTGCGGCTGTTCCGAAGACTCTGCCATGGCAAAGCCATCAACAGTGATTCGTTTAATGGTTTTTCCCTGGAGCCGTTCAATGGCTTTGACCATTGCCTGATCGTCATAGCACATAAAACTTATTGCACATCCATTACGTTCTGCGCGTCCTGTTCGTCCAATTCGATGGGTATAGGCTTCCGCCGTTGAGGGAAGATCAAAGTTTACAACTTGAGCGACTCGTGAGACATCAATACCGCGAGCCGCAATATCTGTTGCCACAAGTATCTTGAATTTTCCATCCCGAAATCCTGCCAGCGCTTTTTGTCGCTGATTCTGCGACATATTTCCCTGTAATGCCGATGCGGAGAAATGAGCTTTCTCCAGTTTTTTTGCCAGATTCTTGGCGCCATATTTGGTACGGGTAAAGATCAATGTTGAGCCATCAGGAGGATTTTCTTTAAGTAGATGAAGTAACAATGCTGCCTTTTGTCTCTTTGATACCGGGTATAGTGCCTGGGTGATTAAATCCAGTGGCTGCTCCATTTTAATGCGGATTTCAAGTGGATTGCTGAGGACGTCATCTGCAAGTTTACGGATATCAGCAGGCATGGTTGCTGAAAAGAGCAGAGTTTGCCGTTTTTGCGGTAAGTGTTTGAGGATACGTCTGATATCAGGGAGAAATCCCATGTCAAACATCTGATCAGCTTCATCGAGTACCAGCGTTTCAACTCTATTTAGTTTTAAATCATGGTTGTTCAAATGGTCAAGAAGACGTCCGGGGCAGGCGACAAGTATCTCAACACCCTGCCTGAATGCGTTGAGTTGCGGATTCTTGCCAACACCACCATAGACTGCAATGCTTCGGAGCCCGGTACCCACGGCCAGTTCTTTAAAACTTGTGTTAATCTGTTCGGCAAGTTCTCTGGTGGGAGCCACAATGAGTGCGCGAACGTTTCCACGCGATTCTTTTGACAAATGTTGGATAATGGGAAGGGCAAATGCTGCAGTTTTTCCTGTTCCCGTCTGGGCAAGGCCTAAAATGTCTTTTCCGGCCATTACTTCAGGAATGGCCTTTTCCTGGATGGGGGTTGGGTGTTCATAGCCACAGTTACTAATATTTTTATTGATCTCTGCTATGAAATGAAACTGTTTGAAACTCATTTGAACTCCTTGCTTGTATCCTGCAATAAAGGTGAAAATAAAGAAAGCCTATCAGGAAATGTGATGAGCTACCACTCTTTTCTGTGCCAAACAGTAATAATATACCTTTTCAGGGAAAGAAGCCTTGCTGGAAAAGGCAGGCCGTTTTGTCGTCTGAATTTTCAGTACGTCACAGGATGTCACGGCATTTTATGTCATCGACAATAAAGCGAGTAGCAGGGGGGGCTAATTTAGCTTGTTCCCAACGTGGGTATAATTTATAGTAAAATTTCTTTTGTTTACATAACATTTTTGAATTAAAGGATAAAATAAAAACGTTGGAGGGGGCTCTCAATGGTTGGCGACAGTTCCTGACCGGCCCCTATTGATTTTTTTTCTCAGTTCAAGTAGTTTTTTTAAGTCTTTAAGTAAAAAGTGAATTACTGTTGTGCGATTTGTGTTATAAAAGATTGGAAGGAAATAGACGTTTTTTTGTATGAATGGGTGGTGGTAATTAGTGCCTTACTCCTGAAAAGCTGTAATAAAAAGCAAGAAAATCGAAGTGTTTCAAATTCAAATTATCAATATAAGCACCAAGGCACTTACTTGCAGTTCACCTGCGTTAGATATTATTCGTTGTGGTGAAAAGAGACATTTTAAAACTCCTTGTGCTCACGGGGAGAGTGTTACCTTATTCAGTGATTCATAGATGATGGACTTGTACAAACTCTTCATCTTCTTCGTTACTACAAATTTCTTATCTTTTAATTGTACCCTGGGAGCTTGTCCGAAATGCCTATTCCCGGACAAGCTCCTGGTAGGCCGAAAAGATAAGAAATTTCCGTGCCTCGAATATGAAGGTTTTCGAAGTTTATGCGTATCTCCAAGTCCATCTTGTTTTTGACCTTTTTACGGGTTTGTGAACTTTGATGGGATCGTAAAAAGGTCAATTGACAGATGGCTAAGTAAAAAGCTTTATATGCGAGGCGCACAATTTTTGTTTAATTTCAGCGTACTAAGGTACGTTGAAATTAAACAGAAAATGTAGCAACGAAGCAGAGAAAGAGTTTTTACGACGCCATCAACTTTTATATTTTGAGGGAGGAAAATAGCAATGAGGAAGGAGAAATTTCTTTGTGTTTCGGGGATTGTCTTGTTGATGAGTTTATTCATCTGTAGCTTATCCCTGGCTGGAACTGTTGATAACGGTGGCCAGAATGCTCTGGAGGAGGAAACGGCGGCCTCGGGTTCATCCCTTTTAACGGAGGACGATCCTGGTGATATTGAAACTGGTGACAAGGCTAGTAAGTCTCCAATAGAGAACTCTTCTGATGGAAAAATTCCCTTTACTTTGCAAATGGGTATTGTCATGGCTGTTCTTGGCATGGCTATCCTGATGTTTATTTTTGAATGGGTACGGGTGGATATCGTTGGCTGGATAATGATGGTTCTTTTACCTATTTTAGGGGTTGTTACTCCCAAAGAGGCTATTAGTGGTCTGTCCAGTAATGCAGTTGTTTCTATTATTGCTGTTATTATAATCGGCGCAGGTCTTGATAAAACCGGTTGCATGAATGTACTTGCCCGTAATATTCTTAAAATTGCCGGCAAGTCAGAAAGCCGGATAATGACCCTTATTTCAGCAACAGTTGCTTTTATTTCAAGCTTTATGCAGAACATTGGTGCAGCAGCTCTTTTTATGCCTGCCGCCATCCGTATTGGTAAGCAAACCGGTATTCCGGTTTCCCGCATTCTCATGCCCATGGGCTTTTGTGCCATTATTGGTGGCACCATCACTCTGGTCGGCGCAAGTCCTACCATTTTACTCAACGATCTGATTGAACAGTCCAATAGCCTGGGTCTTTTAGGGGTACAGGTTGAGCCTCTTGGTCTTTTTACACAGACCCCTATTGGCATTGCACTGGTGACTGCTGCAATTCTTTATTTTATACTTTTAGGCCGTTTGATTTTGCCAAAAGGTGGCGGGCAGGATGATGACGCTGATATGCTGCCATCCAGTCTTGCTGATACTTATCAGGAAGTTGCCGGTGTTTATGAACTGGAACTTCCAGCAGATTTTGGTTCTTACCGGCTCAGCGAGCTGCACATCAGGGATAACTATCATGTCACTGTTGCCGGTGTATTTTTACCTGATACGAACTATAAAAATTTCTCCCCTACCCATGATGAACACATGCAGTCCAGTGAAACAATTGTTGTTGTGGGCAACAAAGAACATGTAAAGCGAATGGCAGAAGAGCTTGACTGTGTCCTCAAGGAAGATCTTGAAATATTCGCAGAAAATTTTTCTCCCAACAATGCCGGAATAATGGAGGGTATTATTACTCCCCGCTCTGAACTGGTTGGGAAAAGTATGGCTGAAGTCCGTTTTCGTAAAACAAATCACGTTGTTCCAGTGGTACTTTGTCGTGATGGACTCTGTCAGTTCATGGATATCACCAGAGAGATTCTGAAACCTGGTGATGCTTTGCTGATGTTTGGTCGTTGGGAAGCCTTTCACGCTTTAAAGAAAAGAGACAGTTTTACCTTTACCACTGAATTAAAAGGTGAAATTATGCGTGAGGATAAGGCGAGAACTGCTGTGATCTGGCTTGCCGTTGCCATTGCTCTCGTTATGGGATTTGAGCCGATTACCGCCATGTTGGGTCATCCTATGAACCTTTCCCTCTCTGTTTGCCTACTCACTGGTGCACTTGGCATGATTTTAACCAACGTACTCTCTGTTGACGAGGCGTATCAGTCTGTTGACTGGATGACGGTCTTTCTCCTTGGCGGACTTATTCCGCTGGGACTTGCCTTTCAAAAGACCGGAGCTGCTGCGTGGATTGCAACCACCATTATGAGCGCAATCGGTACGGTACCAAATATCGTCTTTTTGCTTGTTGTGGGGCTGCTGACCTCTTTTTTTACCCTGGTCGTTTCCAATGTGGGTGCCACCGTTCTGCTGGTACCGCTCTGCATGTCCATGGCGGTTCAGGCCGGGTCTGATCCACGCATTACCGCGATGGTCGTAGCACTTGCAGCATCCAACACCTTTGTACTTCCAACCCACCAGGTTAATGCCTTGATTATGCGACCCGGTGGCTATAAAACTCTTGATTATGCCAAGGCTGGATTTGGCATGACCATCCTGTTTCTTGCGGTGTTGATTGGAATGTTGTACATGTTTTATTGATGGACTCGTAAAAATTCTTCATCTCTTTTGTTACTGCACATTTACAATCTCTTCAACGAACCTTGGTACGCTGAAAAGATTGTAAATTTCCGTGCCTCGGATATGAAGTTTTTTACAAGTCCATCCCGTTTCCAACCTTTTTACGAGTTTATCTTATTCAATAGCCGCTGTTTCGGTAGATTGTCTCTGAGCCAGCAACCATAGGCAACTATAGCTTGTTGGCTCGTTTCTTGCGCATGCAGCCATCTCAACTCGTGAGAAATGCGGGTTAAACATCTCTCCTTTGTTGGCGTCTCTTTCGTATCTCTTGTTTATTGCGCTTTCTCGTTCTGAGCGTTCCAGAAATAACCCACAATAGAAGACTTGCTTTTTTATTCTGAAAGTTTTGTAAGGTTTTGTTGAGTATTGCGACTTAATTTACAACAGCAACTGCTTTTATATCTTTCAGGAGCACAGAGGGTGTTCCTGTGGGCAGTTGCGGCATGCATGTTTTATCAAAACATGAGGAGATAACAATGCAAACAAAATTACTTACAGGATGTCTGGCCGTGGCCATGATGATGGGGGGAGCTTCATTTACAGTGGCAGAGGAGATGCCCGGACCAGACGGTGCTGCGCTCTGGAACCATATTTCAAAGGTTTCTCCCTATACGAAGTGGGGACAGTGGGCTGATCATGAAGGGATGCTTGCCGGTCGTGCTCCCCATGGTAAATTCCATAAAGTATTTGTGAATAAAAAGGGTACGGATTCCACATCTCCTCCTCTGCAGTATGGTGCCATTGAGGTTAAGGAAAATTACAGTCCGTCCAAGGAACTGAAGGCAATTACAGTGATGTACAAAGTTAAAGGTTATAATCCAGACTCCGGAGACTGGTTCTGGGCCAAATACAGTCCCACCGGTAAAGTTCTGAAGTCGGGAAAACCGAAAGCCTGTATCGGATGTCACAGTACTCGTGTTGCCAATGATTTTGTTCTGGTTCATGAGTTTAAAAAGTAATTGTGGCCTTATGTAATGTTGACGATCCATCCCATACTGGAGTTTGCGGCAAGCTTGCTGGCTTTGTATGTACTTTTGCTTGGAGTCGCCAGATTTCGGCGGCTCCATTTACAACATAAAGTTCGTTTTCACTGGAAGCGCCATGTTCGCCTGGGAACCATAGCGTTGCTTCTCTGGCTTTTTGGTATGCTGCTTGGCCTTGTCATGGTGAAAATGTATTGGAATGGACCATTAATCACCGGGGGGCACGGGAAAAGGTCCTTTCTTCTTCTGCCGCTGATCATTTTTGGTTTACTCTCGGGCTACCACATGAATAAACACAGGAAGAGCCGTGTTCTACTCCCAATATTGCACGGAGTTTGCAATCTTTTACTTATTATTCTGGTATTTCTTCATGCCTTCAGTGGTTGGCAGGTATATGACGCCTTTGTACTTGGCAATTAATTCAGGGAACATATTCTATGGTTTTTTATCGTTGTCCGGTCTGCGGGTATCAACACAGTGGTACCATTGATTTCCATTTTTGTCCGGTGTGCAATACGCCTGCAGCTGCCTTTTTGTATGATGCGAAGTCCGAATCCTTTGGCAGTTGGGATACCAATATCAGACGCAGGGTAAATTAATGCTACCCCCCAACCCTTTCAATTAGCACAGGAATTTTTCGTCATTTTCAAGTGATCTAAAACTGCTCGTACGTCAAAGCTGAGCTTGCGCATTTTTTGAGTGATATTTTTTACGTTTTTACCTTTG
>CAMZLK010000201.1 GCA_947311475.1 uncultured Desulfocapsa sp. | reverse complement strand
TAAAGCCATGGTGGCACTGGTGAAACGAGTTGCTTTTTATACGCCGCTGGTGGAACAGGGGGTGGAAGATGGCCACCTTTTTATGGATGTTACCGGAACCCACAGGCTTTTTGGTCCCGCACCGGATATTGCCTGGAGATTGCGCAAACAGTTACAAAAAGAACTGGGGCTTGATCCTGTCTGGAGCCTTGCAACAAATAAACTGGTATCCAAGGTTGCCTCAAGAATGGTACGGCCTTTTGGCGAGTACATTGTTGGATCGGGCGAAGAACCTGCCTTTCTGGCGCCTTTGCCTTTGTCCATGCTGCCGGGATTAAAAGCTGGTGAGCTCCGCATATTGGCAGATTTTAATCTCTTACAAATAGGACAGTTGGCTGATTTAAGCCGTGAACAACTTCAGGTACCTTTTCAGAAACGTGGTGCTTATTTGTATGATGCAAGCCGTGGACGGGATAATACAGCTGTGTTACCGGGAAGTTGCGGGAGCATTCAAGTTTCAGAAGAACACACCTTTGAACAGGACACCGGAACGTATAAAGAATTACAGTCTGTTGTTACCATGCTTATCCATATGATCGGGAGAGCTTTGCGGCAGCGAAAAATGCTTGGAAGACGTATGGGAATACAGTTGAGCCATAGTGATGGAACAAAAACAATTCGTCAGGCCACCTGTAAAAGAGGCACTGATAACGACTTTCTGCTTCGTAAGCTGGCACTTGCAGCACTTGACAGAGCCTGGGGACGTCGCGTTCGTGTCCGTGCTTGTACCTTGATTTGCGATCGTCTTCTTCCCAGGTCTTGCCAGCAAACGCTTTTCACGATGTCTTCCCGGCAGGAACTTCAGCAGGAACAAATTCTCACTGCCATGGACCAGGTGCACAATCGTTTTGGAAACGGGATGATTCGTCTGGGCACAGCCTCCTGAGTTGTGTTCCCCTTATCCGTTCGTTCTTATTATTCTCTGATGCGGGGGTGCAGTTCTCCCCGGAAACTTTGTGAGCGCGCAGCAAATCTGGGTTATGCAGGGCTTGCACTGACTGATCATAATTCCCTTTCCGGACTCTGGCCCTTTCTTGCTGCCTGTAAGCAATACAATCTTCGTCCTGTGGTTGGTGTGGAACTCACTGATCGCAAGAATACTTCAAGTGTTATCTGTTTGGCCCGAAATAGTGTTGGCTATACTAATTTATGCAATTTAATAAGCGAGAGATTTTGTAATGAAAAATTCCATATGGAGCGGGAAATAAAAAGTCATTCTGCTGGTATTGTAATACTTTCTTCTTCGTTTACGTGTCTTGAAACGCTCCATAATTCACATGTGGATTTAGTTGTAAACCTTGGTAGCAGGCCAACAGAAAAGGCAAGTAAGCTGCGCAAATGGGCACAGCAGAACAATCTTCCAGCAGTGGTGGTTCCAGCAGTTGTTATGGCTTGGAGTCATGAGGAATCACTTCTGCAACTCATGGAAGCGATTCGAACAAATAGTCGTCTGGATTCACAGAAAAGAAAAAAAACATCAGCTATCTGCCTGGAATCGCCCGCCACCTATCTGGAACGCTTTGCTATATGGCCGGAAGTTATTCAGGCAACAGAGGCACTTGGGGTGCGCTGTAGCTTCTCGGGACCAGATTTTGGAATTGTCATGCCTCCATGGGAAGGGAAAAAACATGGTGGGGCAGCGGTTTCTTTACGTGATGCAGCGTATGAAGGGGCTTGTAATCGTTATGGAACAGATCTGTCAGAGGCTGTGGTTGAACGCCTGGAACATGAACTTAAGATCATCGAGTCCATGGGCTTCTCATCTTATTTTCTTGTGGTTAGAGATATCGTGCGCCAACCCCTTGGTGGCGACAAAGCAGCTCCCAGAATTTGTGGTCGGGGGTCAGGAGCTGCATCACTTGTTGCCTATTGTCTTGAAATTACAAATGTTTGTCCTTTGAAACATAACTTGTACTTTGAGCGGTTTTTAAATCCCGGACGTATGGATCCACCGGATATTGATATTGATTTTTCCTGGGATGAACGGGATGGCGTACTTGATCAGGTTCTGGCTAAACACGCGGATTATGCAGCCATGGTGGCAACTATCATTCGTTTTCAAATACGTATGGCAATTCGGGAAACCGCCAGGGTTTTTGGCGTTCCATCTGGTGAGATTTCCCGTATAAGCCGCGGGCTTTCCGGGATTCGTAGTCTTCATGGTGAATCGCTTATGGCTGCTTTACAAAGAATGCCTGCCTTGAAAAAAGGAACACTGTCTGATATCTGGCCCGAAATCATCAATCTCGCCTCGGGATTAATCGGTATTCCGCGTCATATCTCTGTGCATCCCGGAGGAGTGGTTATTACTCCTGAACCGATACGGGATTATGTGCCTGTGCAGTTTGCTGCCAAAGGTGTTCCGATTATTCAATGGGATAAGGATGGGGCAGAAGAGGCAGGGCTAGTGAAAATTGATCTGCTGGGAAATCGCAGTCTCGGAGTGATCAGGGATTGTATTGCATCCATTGAAGATAGTGGCCGGAGTTTCGATGAAGAGTACTGGCAACCTGAAGAAGACGCACGGACGTGTGAGGTCGTGGCTAAGGGAAAAACAATGGGCTGTTTTTATATTGAAAGTCCGGCAATGCGTCTGCTTCAAAAAAAAGCAGGCAGCGGTGACTTTGAGCAACTTGTACTCCAGTCATCCATCATTCGTCCGGCGGCAAATGCCTTTGTTCGCGAATATGTGCGCCGCCTCCATGGTGGAGAGTGGCAGCATCTTCATCCGCAACTGGCCACGGTGCTGGACGAAACTTTCGGACTTATGGTGTATCAGGAGGATGTGGCGCGGGTTGCGGTTGCCCTTGCCGGTTTCAGCCAT
>CAMZLK010000200.1 GCA_947311475.1 uncultured Desulfocapsa sp. | reverse complement strand
GGGTTCACAACCGTTGAGGAAGTGACAGGATTTACTCATCATTTTGGAGTGCTTGCTGAAAAATGACAGGTTGGTTGAGAGTAATGGGCGTTTCCATAACTCCTGCGATAAAGAAAGCTAATGCGGATAAACCGCAAGTAAGTGCCTTGTTGCTTATGCTAATGATTTGAGTTTGAAACACTTCGATTTTCTTGTTTTTTATTACAGCTTTTCAGGAGTAAGGCACTAAAGAAGCGAAGTCTCTTAGGATATATGAATTAAATGATATCAAACCGTTACGAATAGCAGCAAAGTATCTGGAAAAAATCCTCGTGCTTAACATGATTCAGCGAGATTTGCGGCGTTTAGGGGGATGCTTAAGTAACTATTGTATTCGTTGTGTAAACATCTTCCCATTTTGGGGATGTTGGAATCGCACCTCCCCACGTAGCTGATTTATTGCAACGGGCTTGGAAAGTCGCATGCTAATGTTTGCACCGCCTGAACGGGGGTGCTTAAACAGCCATTTTACCTGCTGTCCGCTCGCTCCCGCAGGTGCAGGACTGGCACTGACAAGCTGAACACCGGAAGGCAGCTGCTGAAGCACGATAAATGCGGCAGGTGGAGGTGAACCGACAGATAAATTGATGCTCACATTTGTTCCTCCGCCTGCATAACGACCAGAGACATTGCTTCCTGCATGCAGGGATGGTACAAAACAAACAAACAGGAACAATAATAGGAATATGGATTGCTGTACTTTCATTGTTTGTTCTCCTTATTTTCCAGATAGGGGAGCTTTGGTGGTTTCAAATGCGGCTTTGGTCTTATTCCAGGTGTATCGACCTGCAAGCCAGAGTTCCTCAAGCGTTGAAAAGTCTATTTCCGATTCTCCGGAAGCTGAAAATGTTTCATAGGCAATAAGAATTTCATTATCGCTTATTATGTAATCCTGATCACCATCAGCCCAGTGGTACGGGGCAATACGTATATTTGCCGGTCCATCTATTACACTGCCGAACTCTTTTCCATTTCGGCTCCTGATTTCCCCTGAAAATGATATTGTAGCACCTTTCTGACTGTTTTTATCCGGTTTTACCATGTAGGTAAATTGTGCCTGCCCCTGGTGTAAAGTTCCTATCCACCGTGGTTTTTTAGCAAAATCTTTTGCTTCACCTGTTGTCCCTTTACCGCTTGCCATACCATCACCGATTAACTCTTCCCTGATTAAGATGGGCAAATCCTGATCAGTATCGGCCTGGATGCGTATAATGACAGGGAAAGGAGCATTTGGTGCAGCATGTTCAGGCATTATCCGTTTGCAACGTATCTGTATATTTTTTTCAGGTAGCAGCATAACAACAACACCAGCAAGGAGGCAGACCGCCAGGAGTACAAATGCCGTCTTTATCAGGGAGAATCGTGCCCTCTGGATTGCTTCAGCATGCTGCTCAGGACTCTTTTCCTGCCGGGTATCCGCTTGTTCTTCCTTGGAATCAACTTTTTCAAGCAGTTCTTCAAGAGCAACTTCCAGTGCTTCGGCAAGTTTTTCTCCGTTTTCCTTCTTAATGGTTGGGTAGCGCTTATTCTCCCATCTGGAAATGGTATCAGTAGTTACCCCAACGGCTGTTGCCAGATATAGCTGGGTCAGATCCTGCTCTTCTCGAAGGGACTTGATTTTACTACCGTCTATTTTGACGATGCTCATGGTTTTTTTCAAGTAACACTCTTACAAAATTGATCTCAGGATAACAGCTCGACCTGAGTGCATTTGGCCAGTAATTGATTGATCCCATATACAATAGACCAAACTAAAACCAATCGCAGTAACTTTGTAGTTTCTTTGCAATGCAGCACCGTCTCAAATCTTCAGATGTAACTATACACATTCCCCCGGTTTTTGTACCGTATTTCACCCTACATCGGGGCGACATTGCCCTATATTAACGGGATGTAGCCTGATGTCGACTGACAAAGTGCGCTGCACCACCTACAGTAAATTTATAGCAAACGAAGGGCGAAACTTTCTAAAAATTCAACTCGTAGAGGTGGAACATGAACTTGATAAAAAGAACAGATATGAATACCCGCAAACAATCACATAACATAATTTTTGGCTTTGCTGGAATGAGCTTTTTACTTTTGACAATATTTCCGCAAACGTTGTGGGCTTCAGGGAATGAAAGTATCGCACTTAGTCGATTTTTAGAAGTTCTGGAACTGGTATTGGGAGATCGGCCAAGTGCTTCGTATCGTAATTCTTCCTTTGCAGAAAGACATAACTATCGTGGAAATGAGAGATATGGAGAGTATAGACCCGTTGTGAATCCATACTATCGAGACAGGCCAAGGTCTACATATTATGAGGATCACAGAACCTCCAGGTACTACAGGCAGTATTCCCGTAAACGCCACAATCCAAAGCATAAACACTGTAGAGATAACAGGCACAGACAACAATACTATGACGAATATTCGTGGAGATAGGGTGAATCTGGTGTAGCTGTTTAAGAAAACACTAACGTTGTAAAAACAATAATCAAAACCTTGGGAAAAAGAGACCATTATGAAAAAGCTATTGTCAAACATTATTACATACTCAGCCTTAACAGTCGTTCTCACATCTTGTTCCAGCCTTAATACCAACCAGGGGCAGGTAACAGCAATAAGTTCAGGGATTGGTGCTGGCGTGGGTGCAGCATTAGGGCAGGTAATTGGCAGGGACACAAAATCCACGCTTATTGGTGCAGGAATTGGTGCCGTGGTGGGCGGAGTGACGGGAGATCACGTGGGCAGGGAGTCAGGATATTCCCGTTATCAGGCCCAGGGACAACGTCCTCAGGGATATCGAGATCCTTATAATAACAGGCAACACTATTATGACGATTCCTCATGGAGAAGGCAGTAGCTGCCAGTGGCTCGAAAAACTGAGTAGTATCTCGTTGACTAAGAATTTGAATAACAATAATAAAGCGAAAAAGAGAACCATTATGAAACAATTACTTTCACATATAATTATATATTTAACTTTGGCTGTAACTCTCACAGCTTGTGCAAATCTGAATACCAATCAAGAACAGGGGACAGCAATCGGTTCAGGAGTTGGGGCGGGCCTTGGAGCAGCATTAGGGCAGGCAATAGGCAGGGATACAGAAGCCACACTTATTGGTGCAGGAATTGGTGCAGTATTGGGAGGAGTGGCAGGAAATCAGTTCGGATTATACATGGACAATCAGGAACGGGAACTTCGAAATGTTATGGCCAATTCTGAAGCTGCAAGCGTTCGCCGAAACCAGGACGTTTTGATAGCAACTTTCAGAGGTGAAGCGTTCTTTCGTCACGACTCGGCAATGCTTTTACCAGGAGGGTACAGGGCGATTGCAAGGGCTGCTTCCGTATTGAATAAATACAATCAGACTCGTATTGAAGTTGCCGGTCACACCGATTCCACCGGATCGGAATATTACAACCAGCAATTGTCTGTGCGTCGGGCCGAATCTGTGAAAAATGCGTTGATACAACAAGGTATCGCCCCTTCAAGGATTGATGCAGTTGGTTATGGCGAGAGATATCCTGTTTCGTCCAATCGTGCCATGAACAGGAGGGTTGAAATTGTGATTATTCCCGTGAGGCAGTAGAGCCTGAAAGGCAAATTCGTATAAGATATTTTACGACAATTCATTTTCAATGTATTGTTTTTTTGGTATCAGTGCCTTATTCTTGATGGACTCGTAAAAACTCTTCATCTTCTTCGTTACTGCAAATTTCTTATCTTTTCAACGTACCCTAGTATGCCGAAAAGATAAGAAATTTCCGTGCCTCGAATATGAAGGTTTTTCCAAGTCCATCTTGTTTTGACCTTTTTACGAGCTTGTCATTCTTGAAAAGC
>CAMZLK010000199.1 GCA_947311475.1 uncultured Desulfocapsa sp. | reverse complement strand
TCTACCTAGGAGCCTGTCCGAGAATGCTCTTTCGGAGTCTCGTTCCTCGCTACCTGCCCAAACTCTTCAGAATTGTCAAAAAATAATGCTCGCAATATCAAACATATGGCTGCGCTTATTTTCTGAAAATTCTTCGATTTTGAACAAAATGTCTATTCTCGGACAAGCTCCTAGCCATCTCTCAATTGACCTTTTTACGATTTTATCAACTTAAAAGACTTTACCATAAAATACAAAAAAGGCCATAAAGTCTTAATGACTTAATGGCCTTGAAATCCTACTCTGCAAATGACGGAATTCGCCACTTGTTTGCTCTAATTATGCTGTTGCCTGCATTTTGTTAACACGCTTTGTCAATCTGGAAACTTTACGTGAAGCATTCTTTTTATGAATGGTTCCCCTGGAAGCAGTTTTCGCAATAATAGGTACAGCAGTACTTAAAGCACTTTTGGCATCTTCCTCGGAACCATTAGCAATAGCGACATCTACAGCTTTAATTGCATTTCTCATTTGGGTTCTGTTTGCACGATTTCTAAGACGACGTACCTGAGACTGACGATTACGTTTCTCAGCGGATTTATGATTAGCCACGAATTTCTCCTGTATATGTTTACCAATATATTAATAACCAGTTAAAAGAACTGGGTAATTTTAATTATATTATATTATGTGTCTTTTTCAATTACAAAAAAGACAGTTTTTAATATGAAGAGCTCTTAAAGTCAACAGGTATTTCACTAACTTTCAAGCAAATAGCTGATTATCAGAGTCGATTACCTTGCCATAACTCCATCGAACAGACTATATTTAAATATAATGGGCAACGAATAGAAAGTTATTTTCAACCCTCACACACAACAATGTTGAAAAAACTTGAATTATAGAATAGCTAACACCACATAAGGGGGTATAAGTACCTTATGACAAAATTTTCTGTTAGGTATCTAGCGCAGGTAAACTGCAAGTAAGTGCCTCGAAGGTTTCTCTTCGTTCGCTATCTGTTGCTATTCGAAACATTTTGATATTGTTTCACCCTCATATACTCTCGGAGTCTACGCTTACCTGTTTTTTATTGCTGGAATGATGGAGTAAGGCACAGATAATGATACTGAAATATCATGAACCTTGGTAAGAATCTGTCTCGCCAAATAAACTAAGAATTTTCAATTCAACACATCCATTGGTTATAATATGGGTTTTCCTAAGGCTGTATTCAAAGTTAGCGAAGTAAGAAATTGTCCGTTGTACTCATATGGAGATACATTTGCCCTCACAGGCATCACTATTTCCATGAATTCAAATGAAGAAAACACTTTTGTTAACACAACGATCATCTATTCACCAATGGAGAAGGAAAAGTGTAAAATTTTATGTGGCGATCTGACAAAAGTTATTATTCAATATGACCGTGCCGATAAAATTCCCGTCTGTATGATTAGTTGCAGTGGCTGTACAGGCTCACTCAGGCTGGAATACACCAAGGAGTTATTGCTCACTGAAAGCACGAATGAAGAGGAATATGCCAATGAACTTGTGTCTATGCTGCATTTACTCTCCGATTTTGCATTTTTTAAGAATATTGATGATGAAAGTCTTGAAAAAGTAATTCAGTTTTTTCGCCTTAACAAAATGAAAAAAGGAGATATTGTTATTCGTAAAGGAGATCCTGGCGGGAATTTTTACATCCTGGTGACTGGCTCTGTGAATGTTATAAATGATGCCGGCATGACCATCACAACCCTTAACAAGGGCGATGTTTTTGGTGAAATGAGTCTTATCTGCAACGACTCAGTGGGTGCCACTATCCAGGTTCGAGAGCCTTCATCAATCCTCTATATTGACCGCAGTAATTTCCAGAAGATCCTGGAGCAATACCCAGCTATTCAGCTCTACTTTACAAGATTGATGGCCAAAAGACTTACAAAATCAAACGTAATACGTACAGAGGATTTATCCTCTGGAATGATAGGGAATCTTGCTGAAATACCTTCTGAGGCACTTTTCCAGACACTAAACATGAACAACAAAACAGGAATCCTCACCATAAATGAACTGGTGCACGGGACTGCCAGATTTTCCTTTCGTCAAGGAGCACTGATAAAAGCAAAATATAATAATCACGAAGGAGAATCTGCCTTTTATGAGATACTAAAAGAGCAGGAAGGCCGATTTCGCTTTACTCCTGGTATCCCCTCAGAAGATTTTGAAACTCCGGAAATTGGCTATTTTATGAAACTTCTCATGGAAGGTATGCGGAGACTCGATGAAATCCGCGATAAAAAGACGAACTAAAGATTGTCCGAGATTTGTGATGAAAGCCCAAAAGCCATTGGCTGAACGCATGCGTCCGCAAACACTCGCTACCATTGTCGGACAGGAAGATCTCCTTGGAAAAGGAAAGCTACTCGACAGTATGCTTGCATCCAGCATTCTTCCATCTCTCATACTCTGGGGACCTCCCGGGACAGGCAAAACCACACTGGCCCGTATTTTGGCAAGATCAACCACTGCTGATTTCGTCTATTTTTCAGCTGTTCTGTCCGGGGTGAAAGAGGTACGAAAAACAGTAGAACTTGCCCAAAAACTCCGAGAAACGGAACAACGGGGAACGATATTCTTCATCGACGAGATTCATCGCTTTAACAAAAGCCAGCAGGATGCACTTCTTCCCCATGTTGAAAGCGGACTGTTCACCCTCATTGGTGCAACAACGGAGAATCCATCCTTTCAGGTTATTGCCCCCCTTCTATCCCGTTGCCGTGTTTTAATCCTTGAGTCATTAGAGACAAAACACCTTGCAACTATCTTGCAAAGGGCGCTGGATGATACCGAAAATGGTCTTGGTACTTATAAATTATCTTTTGCTCCCAGGAGCCTTAAGATATTAACGGAACTCTCTGATGGTGATGCCCGAAAAGGACTAAACACCCTTGAAATTGCTGCAAGCATAGCTCTTCATCGAATAAAAACAGAGCGCGAAACAGATGCCGAAATAAGTCTAAATGATATCAGGGAGGCTGCACAGCAAACGCTTCTTCGATATGATAGAAACGGTGAAGAACATTATAATCTCATCTCGGCCTTACACAAAAGTCTTCGGGATTCAGATCCTGATGGAAGTTTGTACTGGCTCTACAGAATGCTGGAATCAGGTGAAGATCCACTCTATATATGTCGACGGCTGATTCGATTTTCTTCTGAAGATATCGGCCTATCAGACCCTCAAGCGCTGACACACACTATCTCCTGCAAAGCCGCCTACCAGACACTTGGTCTGCCCGAAGGAGCACTTGCCATAGCACAGGCAGTGAGTTACCTTGCCACGGCACCAAAAAGTAACAGCCTCTATACTGCACAATCAAAGGTTAAAAAATGCATTCATCAATCCGGATCATTACCTGTTCCCCTGCATTTGCGAAATGCCCCCACGCAATTAATGAAAGATCTTAACTATGGCAAAGATTACCAATATGCACATGATGCAGACGAGGCGCTGGTTGCTCAGGATCATTTACCGCCTGAAATTAAAACTGAACGTTTTTATTTCCCTTCAACTCGTGGCTATGAAGCACTCATCAAAGATCGCCTGGAAAAATGGCAGATAATTTTACAAAAGAGAAAAAACAATGCTTAATAGATATCTTTTTAAATCATCATTTTTAAATTCCTCATTGATCATCATTCTTTATCTTGTCTTTGCGGTATCACTGGCTGAAGCTTCAACAACAACGCCTGTGCAAATTTTATTTTCAGGGAATATTCAGGGGGAAACAGAACCCTGTGGCTGAAGCTCCAACCAGCTGGGCGGTCTGCCCAAAAAAGTATACCAAATCCACAATATCGATAGAGAAGAAAACGAAAAAAGACTTTTGCTTGATGCTGGAAATCTTCTTTATAAACGAACGAATATACATAAAGGTCCCAGTCAGGAAAGACTCACTGCTGAAACCATCATAGACATCTATACAGGACTCCACTATGACGCAGTTGGTGTTGGCCCATTGGATCTGGCTGGATCTATGGATCTTCTGAAAAATAGCGGGGATAATGGTTTTCCCTGGATTTCGGCCAATCTGGCTGATGATCTGGATAAACCACTATTTAAACAGTGGATAAACAGAAAAGCTGGAGATACTGACATTTATATCACAGCCCTCACCGCTCCACCTGGAATGATGCCGTCTGGTATTAAAATACTTAAAACTGAAACTGTTCTCCCCAAACTTTTAAAAAAGTTTACAGGTGCAAAGCAAAAACCTTTTATAATACTCCTGTCCACACTCACCAATGATGAAAACAGGAAAATTGTTGAACAATATCCCGACATCAACCTTATCATCGGAGCAGACAGAAGCAGATCCAATATCTCTCCGAAAATTTTCAAAAATTGCTTACTTACACAAACGGAAAAACAGGGGAAATATCAGGGTCTGTTAGAAATCATTTTTGGCACAACAAGACAATGGGGCATGGACAATTCCAAGGAACTGGCTGATCTTCAAAACAAGCTTGGTTCACTGAACTGGCAGCTTCGACGTCTCGAGAAGAAGTCCAAACTTCCAGGGCAGAGCGAAAAGTTCAAAACCACTATCCTCCGTTTGAATAATGAAAAAGAAGCCATGAGCAAAAAAATTGACTCATTAAAAGAAATTATACAGCAAGAGAGCGTAAGTGGAGCTGCTAACGATCAGTTTATCTATCGTTTCATCAGATTACAAAAAAATATGCCAAACGACCAGCCTACTGTGGGAAAACTGCACATCCTAAACAGCAAGATCAGAAAACTGCATAAAAATAACAAACAAACAAGCCAATCATCAAAACTGATTGAGGGTATGGCCGGTTACCCAGTTTGTGAAACATGTCATGAAGCACAATTCAAATTCTGGGAAAAGAGCATGCATGCATCAGCCTTCATGACACTTGTGGAAAAAAACAAACAATACGACCTGGATTGCTTACCTTGCCATCTAACAATAGACGCGTCAAATTCAGCATTTACCATAAAAACAACCAGAGGATATCTTTCATATCCTGTCAGAATGCAATCCGTTGGTTGTGAATCATGTCACGGCCCTGGAAAGAGTCATTCTCTTAATCCCGATACAGTTTCGATGCTAAGACTTCCTGACAGGAAAACATGTCTTACCTGCCATTCTTCAGAGCATGATGACAATTTTGATTACGAAGTGAAAATACAAAATATTTCCTGCCCTGCTTCATGATTCATCCTTGATGGACTCGTAAAAAGGTTGAAATCCCGATGGCTAAGTAAAAACGCTCCATCTGCTTCGTTACATAGATCAACTTTCCTTACGACAGGATAAGAGTAGAAGTTGGGTGGGGATCAATAAAAAAAAAGGTGCTTTGAGAAACAACTCAAAACACCTTTAATAATAACAGCTCTTAAAAAGCTATTTGCTCAAAACTGCAATTAGCAACCAAATGCCTTCTGCAGATCTGGTACTACTTGCTTTTTACGGCTCATCATGCCATCAACCCACATGGATGTACCGTCAATTTTTCCACCAAAAGCGCTTTCCATAAGTGCCTCATCGTCAGAAACGACAACAAGCTCTGTTCCTTCTTTAACAACATCGGTAAGCATAAGAAGAACTGTGTGTCGTCCGTCAGCTTTAACTTCCTGAGCAGCTGCAAGAAGATCATCACGAATAGCAGCAACCTGGTCAAGGCTTGCAAGCTCAAGCTGGCCAACACCAACTTTATTACCATTCATGTCGAAATCTTTGTAATCACGGAAGAGAAGATCTTTTGCAGGAACCCCATCAACGGAAGACTTAGCTTTCAGCATATCCATAAAAAGAGCATCAGTGTCATCAACACCGGCGGTAACTTTAAGCTCAGCTACAGCAGCTTTGTCGTCATCGGTACAGGTGGGGGATTTAAAGTTAACGGTATCAGAAAGAATAGCAGAAAGCATTCCACCAGCAACGTCTTTGGCAATTGCAACACCAGCATCTTTGTACATTTTGTTAAGTACGGTACCGGTACAACCTACAGGCTCTACACGAACAAGAATAGGATTGTTTGTGGTCACATCACCAACTTTGTGATGATCAACGATGGTTACAACTTCAGCATCGGTAATTCCCGCAGGAGCCTGTCCAATATCACTGAAATCAACAAGAGCTACAGTTTTACCAGCAACATCCATCATTTCTTCAGGGGCTGTAAGACCAAATTTTTCAAGAACTACAGTTGACTCTGGGTTCAGCTTATCGAGTGAAGACTGCATACAGGCTTTAGCATCCTGGCCCTGTGCATTTAAAAGAGCTGCCAGTCCAATAGCTGCGGTTACTGAGTCAGTATCAGGGTTAGAGTGACCTGTTACGAAAATTGTCATTGTGTTTCCTCCGTGCAATTTTTATTAAAATATGCCCCAACTGGGGAATGCCTAAACTTCTTCGAAATTGATGGGAACAATAGTGCCTTAGCTGATTTGAGTCAAGTGGAAAACTAAATCCTAATGGAAAAATAATGGTCTATCATGAACTTGAATTGCCCGTGACTTTCGCGCTAAGCTACTGTATATTAACTTAAGTTCAAAAAAATCATTTCTTCATAACAGGCCTTTCAATGGATCCTTCCAAAGAAAAAGATCAGAAGCAAACAGTTCCTTCCAAACGAAAACCTAACATAATCCCAATAATTCTTCTTGTTCTGCTGATCGCTGCAAGTTGTGGAGCAGCTTTTTATTATTATACTTCCGCCCACAAAGCAAAACGCAACACAGCCGAAATAGATTCCCCTGTTACCAGAGCGCAGATTATTGAAGATCCACTTATCAATAGAGGTGATAAAACAACAAGTGTTTTAGATGATGGTATTGAAACCACTGATCTAGTGACAGATCCCCCAGCCATAACGCATGCTGACAAGCCTTCTGGTCTATTACCCTCAGAACTACCAGAAACTCCCACTGATATCAAACAGAGCCCCAATCTTGATAAAGAGGAACCTGTAAAAATATCCATCTGCAGTGAACCTGCCAAACAATTGGATACTTTTTACCAAAGCCTTGATAAAGAGGCATACATGTCTGCCTACAAGATTGACGGATCAAGCAAAAACCATTTTTCAAAATTGATACAAAAACTGCTTGCTAATCCTCCGCAGGTTACCCGGGAATCAGATGATCTCTATACGATTCTTAGGAATACCGCCCATTTTTTCAGGATCTCAGGAAAAGACAACATCCTCATGATGAAAGGTATTCTGGATAACGAAAAGAACAAGCTTGAACAAATCCTTTCGGATTATTATCTGTTGGTCAGCAATGCTGAATGCAGCACAAGCGGTTATGGAAATGTTGATAAAGATGCACTCTATGAATATGCCTGCTTTTTTCTGAATACCATGGGTGGGAGACTCTATCTGTTCAGGCGCGATTCCTTATCACGAATGGTCGTGACCTATTATGCCGTTCTTCTTGTTGATGAGGCTAATATCCAAAATAACAATCGGCATGGGATAGCATTACGACCGGTGGTTGATATGCTCATTAATGAAATGGAGATGGGTGGCTCTTCATTGAAAAAGTCGGACATTTATTTAAACAAACTCTATGATCTCAAAGAAAAATACCAATGATGGCGTCGTAAAAACTCTTCATCTGCTTCGCTTATTTGATTTTTTTATTGCCAGCTTATATACTATAGAAAAGGAAATGAATTCTTCCACATTCTATTGATTATGCAAGCGGTCACACTATCATACGGCTCTCAGGCTTACGCCTCCACTCAAAATGGATTATTATTTTCTGGCGACAGATCAGCAAATAGTCCCGATTCTCCCATAGAACAATCCCCTTCCAGAATCAGCAACGAGGAGAGTGTGTCTCTTTCTGCCCAAGGCAAACAGCTCTCCCGAAACAATGAGACTCAGTCAGGTTCCGACCGGGATACATCCCGGCAAGATCTCTCACAGGAGGAGATAAGACTTATCACTGAACTCCAGAAACGAGATAAAGAAGTACGAACACACGAGCATGCCCATCTTGCTGCAGCTGGCCAATATGCTGCTGGGGGAGCATCTTTTTCATTTATAACAGGACCTGACGGAAAGCGGTATGCCAATGCCGGTTCAGTCCCAATTGATTTGGGAAAAGAGAAAACTCCAGAAGCAACTATCCAGAAGATGCGAACTGTACGACGTGCAGCTCTAGCACCTGCCAGCCCATCAGGCGCAGATAGAAGTATTGCTGCTCAGGCGAGTGCAAAAGAAATACAGGCAATGAAAGAGATACAAACTGAATCAAACACAAACTCTCCTGACACCTTGGAAAGTGACGACGAGGGCATAAACATCACTGGTATGCGACGAAATGGAACATCAGATACCAAACCTAAACAGAACCATCAGGGATCTCCTCAGATATCCGATTACAGTCGTCAAACAATGGCATCAGCCTATCAATCTGTTGCTGCGCTAGGAGCTTGTCCATGAATAGACATTTTGTTCAAAATCGGACAGGCTCCTAGCCACATAAGCTTCCCCTTAAAACCTCTCACTATACACTTACAGCATGGATTCCAGTCAATTTAACAAAGATTTCTTTGAATTTTTACAAAGTTGCCCAACACCATTTCACACAACAAAGGTTATTAAAAACAGCTTTAAACGGGCAGGTTTTCTGGAAATTCCTGAAAATGAAGATTGGAACCTTGAAAATGCAGAGGGCTATTATTGTACTCGTGATGATGGCACAATTATAGGAATAAAACTTGCCACTGATTTTCCCCTTGAAAGACCATGGAGAATGACCGCTGCCCATTCAGACAGTCCAGCCCTGCAACTTAAACCCAAGCCCCTAAAAAGCAATCACTCAAACTATCAACTCTGCGTTGAAGTATATGGTGGACCGCTGCTTTCCACATGGTTTGACCGGGATCTTGGTATTGCTGGTCGTGTCACTGTTCTTTGCAAAAATGACCATCTACAAACATGCGCGATCGATTTCAAAAGACCAATGGCCATCATTCCAAGCCTTGCTATTCATCTCGACAGAAATGCCAATAAAGAACATACGGTTAAAAAACAAAAACAATTATTCCCACTCATTTGTCAAACTACCGACAATGAATTCTCGTTCGATGAACTACTTCTTCAACAGGTAATAGCTGAATACCCAGACCTGACAGCTTGCAAAATCCTTGGATTTGATCTTTTTTGCTATGACACAAACCCTGCCGCATTTATCGGTTTAAACAATGATTTCATCAGCGCCGGCAGACTGGACAACCTGCTAAGTTGTTTTGTGGGAACTAAAGCAATTCTTGATATAAATACAGTCGATAACGCCCTTCTACTCTGTAGTAATCATGAAGAAATTGGTTCTGCAAGTTTTGCTGGCGCACAGGGAAATTTCCTTTCAGCTGTTTTAAAACGCTTGATGCCGGATCCAATATTACGAAGCAAACTCCTCAGTAACTCGTATCTGATTTCAATGGACAATGCACATGCGGTACATCCAAACTTTCCGGAAAAACATGACCCGCAGCATACACCTATGTTGAATCATGGCCCTGTTATAAAATACAACTCCAACCAGCGCTATGCCACAACCAGCAGATCTGCCGCAATGTATAAAACCCTGGCAGACGAGGTAAATATACCAATACAGGAGTTTGTTATGAACAATGATCTTGCGTGCGGATCAACCATTGGTCCCATTGCTGCCACTAAACTTGGAATACAGACCGTTGATATTGGTGTTCCCAGTCTTGCAATGCACTCCATAAGGGAAACAACAGGGGCACAGGATCCTTATATGCTCTACCAGACAATTTCCCATTTCTATTCACGTTCTTCTCTTCCCCAAACAGCACTTTAAATGACAAACAATCCACTTTTAAAACTGCTTTTTTTCATTAATGATAAACTCGTAAAAAGGTCAATTGAGAGATGGCTAAGTAAAAAAACTTCAGATGCGAGGCGCGTATTTTTTGTTTGATTTCGGCGTACTAGGGTACGTCGTAATTAAACAAAAAATGCAGCAACGAAGCAGGTGAAGAGTTTTTACGACGCCATCATTAATGCCTTACTCCACAATTCCAGCAAAAAAACAAGAACAGATGAGAGTGAAACGATATCAACATGTTACGAACAGAAACAGATAACGAACGAAGAGAGACCTTCAAGGCACTTACTTGCAGTTTACCTGTGTTAATAACCATTATTGCTCTCTTTTTCTGTCCCCCCTGTGTAGCGTCTCAACTAAGACACTCCCTGAATAAGTATAAAGATCTTGAAGTAAGCAATGTTGCTTTAGAACGCCTCCAGCCATATAATGCCCTGATCAACACATATTCAAAATACTGTTTTTTCAAGCGGAATCACAAGGTCAGCCCGGATTTTATCCGTGCTTTAATCCTTGCAGAATCAAGTGGAAACCCCCGTGCTGTTTCCTCAAAAGGTGCCATGGGGCTTGGGCAGATAGTGTATGCAACGGGGAAACAAGCTGCAGAAGAGCTTTCACAATCAAACTATACTTTCCCAAATCTGAGCATGCAGAAATTATCTCAGCTAAAACAGGAAGATCTTTTTGATCCTGCAATTAATATTCTCCTCACCTGTTACCTGATTTCCAAATATAATTACAAATTTAATGGACGATTAGAACTTGTTTTGTCAGCTTGGAATGCCGGTGAACATCATGAGGAGTTAGGTAAAGGACACCCTGTTCCGTACAAGGAAACACACGAGCTCATAGGAAAAGTGAATGGCTATTATGTCGACCTGCTCCAAAAACAGAAACGTTTTTCACTCACCTTTAAAAGACACTAATGCGGGTAAACTGCAAGTAAGATACTAAAATAGAGTTATTTTTTCCTATTGATCCTTTTCGAAATACGTACAAATGAGAATTTTCAATGATTTTTAAAAGGTAGCGGATTCAAGAAAAAACGCTTCTTGTTCCAAAATCAGTATAAGTACCTATTGGCAAACAATAGAGCGTCAAGTATATATCGTAGCAATGTATCTTTGCGATATCTGAAATGACGTCTGTTGTCGTGCTCTTTATTTCACTGGACTTTGCCCACAAAAAACTACGCTGGTTATTCGTAAATTGTCCCTTTAAAAGGCCAGTTTGAGAGCTACGCTCTAAAAATAACATTGGGGCTCTGCCTCCAAACCCCGAGGTTTTTAGAGGCATAAAGAGGGCTGCGAATATCAGTCAGTCTAAAACAATTTCTTCTTTATTTTGCATTATCGACTTTCCACCGGTGGTATAATCAGACCGAAAAGTGGCGGTATTTTGTAAAATAAAG
>CAMZLK010000198.1 GCA_947311475.1 uncultured Desulfocapsa sp. | reverse complement strand
CAAAAAATATGCACCTCGCATATGAAGCTTTTTACTTAGCCATCGAGATTTTAACCTTTTTACGAGTCCATCAAACAAGATAAACTCGTAAAAAGGTCAAAAATGGGATGGACTTGTAAAAAACTTCATATCCGAGGCACGGAAATTTATAATCTTTTCAGCGTACTAAGGTACGTTGAAAAGATTATAAATTTGCAGTAACGAAGGAGATGAAGAGTTTTTACGAGTCCATCAAACAACACTGTATGCACTTCCATGCACCCATCGGCAAAAAAAATCTCCTCTCCCCCCAAGTGAAGTGGCACTCTCCATTGTTGCGGAATTAAAACAGGTCTGCGCTCATTCGATAAAACAGTAGGGATCTTTATTTAAGGTAATATCCAGCCCGCTTGACTGGATTACCGCTTGGCACCCTCCGCAAACCGGACGAATTTTACAGCCTCGGCATTCTTCCGGCCCTTTTCGATATTTTTCTGCTGTTTCTGAACGATACAGCTCAAGGAGCGACGATTCCAATACATTCCCAATGGGTGACTGAAACTTGCGACAGGCATGCATATCGCCATTTGGCAAAATGGAACAAAAATTAAATGCAGCGCCACAACCAAAACCTGTGCACCCGCCAAAGGGTTTTTCGTTGTTATCCGCTTTAATAATATTGATCAGGTTATCTTTTAAGGCCATAACAGGATTTGTCTTTGCCGCCTCAAGGTACTCTTTCAAAAAATCCCGGTACTCTTCTTTGGCCGCAGTGGCCAAAGCTGCCCCCTCTCCTGTTTGAGAAAGACGGTTGAATGTGAAGAGATCCACCTTCCCGCGCAGTATATCTGCAAGCTCCAGCACCTGTCCCATATTCTCACGGGTCAAAGTCAGCATCACCATGGAATAGATTGAAAGCTCATCCAGAATTTCCAGAAACTTCATGATCCGCTCAAAATGTCCCTCACCACGAATCGAATCGTTGTGTTCCGGTAAGCCCTCAAGACTTACCTGATAAAAGGAGAGGGGTTGTATATTCTGTAAGGATTCAATGGTTTCCTTTGTTGTTGGATTTCCAAGTATGGCTATGGTAAAATTGCGTTTTGCCGCCTCTTTGTATAATTCTTCAAAATGTGCATAAAGGAGTGGGTTTCCACCGGTGAAGGTTACCTGACCATGAACATTTTTCTCCAGAACAAACTCTCGAAACTGATCAAGGATTGTAATTCCCTGTTCAAGGGTCAAGGGCGAAATGGTCGATCTATCGTAACAATGTTTACAATGAAGATCACAGGCCTGGGTAACATGCCACTGCAGGGTAAAGTATTCTGATTGCAGATGCCGTTGCCATCCATCAGATCCCGCATCAGGAAAATGCGTATTGGGCCGTACAAGCGCCGATGGGGGGGATAACAAAAGTCCCTGTTCGCTGGCCGTTTCAATGGCTGCATCAACCTTCCCGACAACCACACCAGCTTCTTTTGCCACTTCCTCACGATCCAGATTTTCGGTTAAAAGTTTCAGGGCCAGCAGTTGCGGAGCTGTTGCAGGAGCAACTTTTATTGCGCCATCAACTGGTCGTTTAAAGAGAAGAACAAGCTCTTTTCCCTGTTGGGGGGTAATTGTTGTTTTTTTGTCATACAGGAGAGTGCAAAGATTGATCCAGCTGAGTTCCAGAAGATTTAATGTTGGATTCAGGCACAATTGTTCACCGGAAGCAGGAAGCCCGGGAACCTCGGCATCCCGAAGTTGCTGCATCGCCAACTCAAGGCGTTCCTGATCAGATTTCCATCCAAATTCTTTATCGTCCTGCATCTTCTCACCACTTTAAAGTATTTTTACTGCCTTTCCATTCATTAAAGCCAACACCCCACAAGGGGTATAAGGTCCTTATGGGAATATGCTCTTTGAAAAAAATATTCTGTAAAGTACTAATACAATATCGTACAAAGGAACAACTTTTTCCGCAAATGAACGCCTTAAAGCCAATAACATCACAAGGAAAACAGTACCTGTCTTCAGCTATTTTTCTTCCCTGTCCAGGCCCACACAACAAGCCACGTTGTAACCCTTTCTGGAATGAAATCAAGACCTGAATCACTATGTGTGCTAGTATTTCAATCAGGAATCAAAAAAACGTAAACACAGGTATACACAAATAATCAAAAATGACACATTCTGAGAATAAACCACATCGCAGTACCTTCCCCGAGCTTGGCCCTGAAACGATACTTAACCTTGTTGAAGCAACTCTCAACACTCCCTGCACAAATCTTTGCAGACAGCTCAACAGCTATATCAATCGTGTTTTTGAGCTTGAAGCCACTGATGGTAAGGGATTAGTGGTGAAGTTTTATCGCCCCGGCCGCTGGTCAAAAACAGCTCTACAGGACGAACATGACTTTCTCCTTGAACTTGACAAACAGGAAATACCGGTCATTCCGCCACTGCAACTCGTAAATGGTGAAACGCTTGGAGAGCATGGAAATCTCTTTTTTAGCGTTTTCCCACGTTGTGGCGGGCGTAGTTATGATGAGTTCAACGAAGAGCAATGGCTGGAAATAGGCCGTCTGCTCGGGCGATGCCATGCAATCGGTGCAGTCCATCCTGCAAAAGATAGAATCACTATGTTACCGACCTCTTCCACAGAAGAACAAGTTCGATTTATTATCGAAAGTGGCCTGATTCAGCAGGAAGAGGTGGTTTCCAGATTTTCAGCCATATGCAATGAGCTGATCACTGAAATTTCACCATTATTTGACAACACACAAATAAGTAGAATCCATGGAGACTGCCACTTCTCAAATATTATCTATCGTCCTGGAGAGTCTTTTTTTCTCATCGATTTTGATGATATGGTAACGGGACCACCTGTCCAGGACCTCTGGATGCTCCTTCCTGGAACCCCTGAAGAATCACTCCTTGAGATCGATCTCTTTCTGGAAGGATACGAAACCTTTCACCATTTTGACAAACGAACCTTTCGCCTGATCGAGCCCCTCCGCGCCATGCGTTTTCTTCACTATATTGCGTGGTTAACCCACCAATATCTTGCCGATGGCTCTGCTCCCATTGTTCCCGGATTTGGCTCAAAAGAATACTGGGAAACCGAAATCGCAGACCTTGACGACCAACTTAAGCGAATCAGAAAAGATTCGGGCAGCCTGGCTAACATGTTCTAACACAGGTAAACTGCAAGCAAGTGCCTCGAAGGTCTCTCTTCGTTCGCTACCTGTTGCTATTCGTAACATTTTGATATTGTCGCACTCTCATATATTCTCGTTTTTTATTGCTGGAATTATGGAGTAAGGCACTAACGCGGATAAGCCGCAAGTAAGTGCCTTGTTGCTTATGCTAATAATTTGAGTTTGAAACACTTCGATTTTCTTGTTTTTTATTACAGCTTTTCAGGAGTAAGGCACTAAAGGTTCGGAAAGAAATAACCTGGAAATTTTCGGTCATAAATGAGTCTGTTGATTTAGTCGATTTTTCGTATTTTTAAAAATTCAAACAACACAAATACAACCACTTATTTTTCGATTTTCTTCAAAAATGGACTTATTCAACAGGCTCATAAATGTGCGGCAGGTTCAGACCATCAGCAGTATTGCATGGCAAGAACTCAACCGCAACCAGTGCCAGTCCCAAGGCAAGGGCCACTGCCGCAACTCTTTTTAGCCCTTTTTTGCAGTGGAGCCAGCGTTTTACCAGCATAAACTGCATCCAAACCCGCTTCGATAAAACCTGACATGGAAATAGGAGAAATACCTGCCCTCTGGAAGACTTTTCTTGGAGTTTCTCCCATATCACTAACCATTACTGCCCGACAATCATAGAGAAGTCTGGTTAAAGCCTCCCAGCGCCCAATGCCGCCACCGGCAGGAGGAGCCTTGCGCTCCTCAACAAGTGTATAGCCGTTTTCTTCCCTGCCGTAGATAAGGAACTTCGTTGTTTCACCCAGGTGCCGATTCACAAGCATCCCCTCCAAACTGGCCACGGCAACATAGGGACGAACCTTTGGAGGAGTTGCAGGCAGGCTGGCACAGGATTTAAGACATCCGGCCATTTCACCCGATTTATCCTTACCGAGCAGACCAACAGCATCGGCACGACAGCGTTTACAGTGACGCATCTGTGGCAGATGTTCCTCACAGCTGTTTCTAAGTGTATCCATAATGGCCTTTGTCGGTTCCACAATATCTGCAAAAGGCGTATCAGCGTTTGGCAGCATGGCCATACAGTTAAACAGATCAACTCCCATCTTGGCCATGGTTTCAGCTGTGGCTACAGCATGATGATCATTTACTCCCGGGATTGTGATATAATTAATTTTTACAACTACCCCCCGGGATTTCAACTTTTCAATGGCTGCCATCTGCCTGGCAAGAAGAAGCTCTGCGCCATCCAGATTTCGATAGATGATCTTCCCGTCTCTCACAAAGCTATAAATATTTTTTGTTATTTCAGGATCAACACCATTCACCGTCACAGTAACATGGGAGACGCCAATATCTGCAACCTCATCAACATGGGGCCCTAAGCCCAGGCCGTTGCTGGACAGACAGAGAATGAGGTCAGGGTAATGGCTGCGCAAAAGCTGCATGGTATCAAGGGTCTCACTGGCATTGGCAAATGGGTCGCCTGGTCCTGCGATTCCTGCCACACTAATGCGTGGTTCAGCTGCAAGTACCTTATCCATGTAAACAAGAGCCTGTTCCGGTGTCAGAATAGTAGAGGTAACACCCGGTCTCGATTCATTCACACAGTCATACTTCCGGTTACAGTAGTTACACTTGATATTACATTTTGGTGCAACCGGCAGATGAACCCGGCCAAATTTTCCTTTAGCTTCCACATTGAAACAGGGGTGACGGGAATAATCAGGGGGTGTTTGTGCAGCCTTCATTTGAATCTCCTTCTATCTAAATAAATAGTTTTGATGGCGTCGTAAAACTCATCATCTGCGAGGCACACATTTTTTGTTTAATTTCAACGTACCTTAGTACGCCAAAATTAAACAAAAAATTTACAGTAACGAAGAAAATGAAGAGTTTTTACGAGTCCATCACAATTCACATATATGAATAACCAACGGGCGAATCGCCCTGCTTTTTGGCAATACAAGCATTGACAATCAGGTCGAACAACTGCTGCGCCCCCCTGTAACCAAGATGAAGAATCCGCTGACCACCCATGCGGTCATGGATGGGAAAACCAACTCTTATCAGGGGGATACTAAGTTTTCTGGCCAGAGGGTATCCCTTGGAATGGCCCACAAGCACGTCGGGTTCAAGGGTTTCTGCAAGTTCACTGATATCATAGAAATCCATTCCTTCATGGATACGTGGCTGCTCAGGTAAAATATCACCTGTTGCCTCAGCAATCTTCTCTGCAAGCTTTCCGCTCTTTCCACCCGAGGCACAAAGTATAGGCATCACCCCAATCTCAGCCAGAAAACCCGTCATGCCAACAACCATATCTTCCTCGCCATATACGATGGCTTTTTTGCCATAAATATATTTGTGGCCATCCACATAAGAGTCCACCAGACGCCCGCGTTCCGCCTTGTGTTTTTCGGGTATCTCCACACCGCTGAGTTGGCTAAGATGATCAAAGAACCGATCTGTAGCACTAATCCCCACCGGTTGAGAAATTCTTATGTTTTTTACTCCATACTTTTCACTAAGAATTGTACCTCCGCTTTTTTCTTTCATGGTGTGACCAAACTCAATACTTGCCATGGCACTCCCCATAGCAGCAATGGCGGAAAATGGCGTGCCTCCCAGCTGTATCTTCTCATAGGTTTTTGCAGCCTGACCATCCAGAGTATCGGAAATATCCGGGAGGATAGTGGCACGCAAAGAATAATCGTCTGTAATTTCTCTTAGATAACGAATGTCAGCAGGGGAAATAAATCCTGGGAGAATGTTCACGTCCCTGTTCGTCACGCTCTCTTCTCCTGTCCCTGCAAGTGTATCAACAACGGAGGCTACGGCATCATGAAACCCCTCCATGTGGGTTCCGTTATAACTCGGGGTTCCCACCTGAACCATGATGGGTTTTTCCCCTTCCACTTCCTGTTCATATTGACGGAGAAACATTTTTACATCATCGCCAATGGTCTCGGTGAGACAGGTGGTGGCAATTCCGATTATCCTTGGATGATATTTTTTTGTTACATTGATTAGCCCAAGTTTGAGGTTGGCACCACCGCCATAGACCGCATGCTTTTCCGACAGGGAAGAAGAAGCAATATCGATGGGTTCATTATAATGACTGATAATATACCGCCGCATGTAAGTGGCACATCCCTGGGAACCATGCAGGTAAGGCACCGCACCTTCAATTCCTTTAAAAGCAATGGAGGCACCCAGAGGGGTACAAAGTTTACAGGCATTGGTGGTTGAAATATAATTTGGAGGATTTTTCGACATGGTGTCCCTCGTTCTAATTTTGCGCTAAAGCGGTGGTTCTTCCAGTTTCTTTTACGATTTCTGTTATCTGTCCTCTACGTTCTGATATGTAAATCGCCAGACCGGACTCATCACTGATGAGTACACTTCTTCAGCAAAGTTGAGCATCCCGACAAATCCGGCCAAAATCTCCTTACGCTCATGATTATGGTCACAAAAAGCTACACCCAATTTATAGGCGATGGGACGCTCCTTAACTCCTCCAACAAAGATGTCCACCGATTGCTCCTCCAGAAAACTTGTCAGTTCCAGCGGATTTGCATCATCAACGATGATGGTTCCAGGATCGGTGATCTCCGCCAGCTCTTTATACTCCTGCTCAGTGCCGGTCTGACTACCCACCATCACCACATCCATTCCCAACAGACGGAAGGCCTTCACCAAAGAAAACGCCTTGAATGAGCCGCCCACGTAAATGGCTGCCTTTTTGCCCTTTAGCGCCTTTTTATAAAAGTCCAGTTTGGGCAGCAGTTCCTCAAGCTCTTCTTTCACCAGTTCCCTGGTTTTCTCCAGTATCTCAGGATCATTGAAATGTTCGGCCACGTCATAGAGTGCCTGTGCCATATCCTCAACGCCGAAGTAAGATACCCGTATGGAAGGAATCCCATACTCATCCGTCATCAACCTGGCAAGATCCATGGTAGCACCGGAACACTGCACCACGTTCAGGGCAGCACCATGGGCTCGCTGAATATCAGCAATTCGCCCGTCACCAGTAATGTTAGCCACCACTTCAACACCCATCCTTTCAAAGTATGCATGAATTATCCAAATCTCGCCGGCAAGATTGAAATCACCTAAAATATTAATTGAGTAAGGAGAAATGTTTGAGATATCACCATTTCCAACAAGCCGGGCCATGGCAGAACAGGCAGCAGTGTAACCTGCTCGTTTATTCCCCTTGAACCCTTCTGATAGAACAGGGATCACAGGAATATCCGTTTCTTTTTCAACCTGTCTGCATACTGCCTCCAGATCATCTCCGATGATGCCGACAATACAGGTTGAATAAACAAAAGCTGCCTTGGGACTGTGTCGTTCAATGAGTTCAAAAAGCGCATTGGTCAACTTCTTTTCACCACCAAAAATGACATCTATTTCCTGGAGGTCGGTGGAAAAAGAAAGACGATGCAATTCCGGTCCTGAAGACAGTGCTCCGCGAATATCCCAGGTATACACAGCACAACCGATTGGGCCGTGAACCAGGTGCAGGGCATCTGCAATGGGATAAAGCACAACTCGCGAGCCGCAGAACACGCAGGCCCGCTGGCTTACTGCTCCTGCCAGAGAATCTTTGTTACATGACAAGGTAAAAGGTTGCTCACCGGTGCGATGTATCTGTTCTTCCCGTTCTTTTAATAATTCCATGTTTTTCCTTTCATTGATTGTTGAGCACTACCTTTGGCTGATTTGATGATTTACGTCATAGACATGGCAGCAATTAACAAGATTCCATGCAAAGGAAGGCCCGGCATCACCCGCCTTGACCTGCTGCTGATAAAAAAAATTGACCTGGCTCCAATGGTGAGAGCACCTCTTGCTGTAATGGGTGGAGACACCAAAAGAACGCGTGGTGAGAAAATCTTCTTTTTTCTGTCACGCCCACCAGATTGAGCGTTTTGGAGGATTCCCATTTTTCTCAAAAACATCCCCAGACTCACTGATAACAGAATCAAATTCTTCCACTGTAAAATCGTAACCTTCCGTTGCAGCCAGAGCAACAAACTCCTCTCTAGTGGCCGGTACATCATATTTTGCCCGCAGGTGTTTGTCTTCTCCTCCGGCAATTAACAATTTTTCCACATCTGCTCTGGACATTTACTTCTCCTTATATTGTTGATTTCGGTCTTGTTGTTTCATATACCAGCTCCTGCATGGTAGTTGCCAAAGCAAGCATTTCAGGAATCTCTTCCATGGCCGGCGCAACGATGTTAAAGGTATCGATATCACAAATTTCCTGATAGCGATCCAGATCCAGCAGGCCATCCTTCAGTTTTCCCATGGCACCGGGAAACACCTCTTCCATGGATTCCACCAGATCACCCATGGTATGGTTATAGGGAAGTGCTCCCCGCTGCATAAGGGCTGCCATTACAAATTTTTCAATGGCCATGGCAACGATATTATAAAGGATCTCCGGCGTGAAAGCCTTTTTTCCCTTTGTATGGGCAGCAATACCCGTTCGTAAAAAAGCCTCTCCATCATGGAGGAAAACATCCCAGTCAACGATGGCTTCCGGTGTGCTCCTGATATCTCCAAAACCCACCATGGAAGGAGCTGTTGTACTTTCCTTTATCTCATGCATGATCTCTGTCCCTTTCTTCTGTTGCAGCAACTGTTTATGTAATCAGATATTCAGCAGCGGGTTCACCATCTTCCAACCCGTCAAGGATGGTATCAATGGCCTCTTCACTGTTTACCCCTTTAAACCACCAGTTTTCCGGCTGGATAACCATAATGGGGCCGTTATCACACTGTTTGAGGCAAGTGGTGGCACTGATCAGACAATCAAGCCCGCGATCCAGAACCTCTTCTTCGATATATTGCAAAAATCCGTCCGTTTCTTTATGACAGATCCCCTTCTTCTCCCCAACCACCCGAAACGACTGGCAAACAAGGATCATTCTTTCCGGTAGAGCCATTTTTATTTCTCCTCTATTTCCTGCATTTCTTTTTTTTACCGCCACCATAAAGAACATCCACCAGGCCTTCGACATTCTCTTCGGTGAGAATCACCTGAATGCCCTGCTCTGCAAGCTCCTTTCGTGGTGCATCGCCGGCGTGGGTTGCCAACAGTGCAAAACAATCATGGAGACACTCTTCAGCAAGGATCTTCCAGCGATTTGAATCACCACAGCTTCCCGGAGTCTGGCGTGCCCTTAAGAGACAGGCCAGGCCATCTTCTCGTGGCCCGTATATAAGTACCTGTGATGCCTGCCCCAGGTGCATGTCAACATCCATACCATTGCTGCTGACCACTGCCACATTGGGCCGATCCTTACCCGGTTGAGGAATGATACTATCCGCACTGGAACGAGAGATACCTGGAGGTATCATTTCCGATGGTGCCTGATAGACGGTCACGGGCAAATATGTCGCTGCCCGGACAAGCAGTTGTTCCAGCTCAAGATCATCTTCTCCGCAAATCTCCATGGCATCTGCGCCAAACTCTGCCATTTTCCCGGCAAGGATTGCGATGTCCCCGTCATTAACTCCAGCAAGTAGAGCAGTTCGTATCACTACTCTGATTCCAGCTTTCTTTAAACTTTGAACAGCCTCAGACTGTTCTCTGATAAGTATCCCTGAGGCCTGAGCCATGGGAACATTCTTTTTCGCAGGTCGAATCCACTTGTACAGTTTCAGTGCTGTTTCAGCCCTTACTGTATCCACCAGCAAATTCACTTTTTTCACACCATAGCCTGCCAGATCAGGAGCTATTTGCGCCGCTCCCAGACCAATGGTTGTCAAAGAAAGCTCAGCATCCTGAATTTCATCCTGAAGAAGCTCCAGGCAGTTCAAAGTTGGCGAAACTGAAGCCAGAACATCTCCAGGACCGCAGAGTTCAATGGTTTGAATCCCCTTGCCACCTTTACGCAGAGCCTGCACCCAGGCCACCGCCTCAGCCGGAACCAGAGCGTTTACCGTAACTCTTTCATCCAGCTCCCTGCTCAGCCTGAAATTTGCACGGGGTGCAATGGGAAGTTTAACATCCATTCTCATCGAATCTGTGTGTCTTCCGTCATACATGGCAGCACCCCTTTCTTAGAGAACCAGCTCGAATGATTCTCCAGGATCATCCCGATCTTTACGGTCAAGCAGTAAAGCAAGAATCTTTTCCAGCAGTCGCAGACCACCCTTATAACCAACGGTGGGGAAGTACTGATGTCCCTGACGATCAAGAATGGGGAATCCCCAGCGCAGCAGAGGTACATCTTCATCCCGTGCGATATATTTGCCATAACTGTTGCAGATTAAAAGATCCACCGGCTCGTTCTGTATCCACTGATGGAGAAGAAAAAGATCTCCTTTGGCTTTGACATTGACTTCATACTCTTTCCCGGCAGTCAGCTCTTTGATTCGTTTTTCAAACTTCTTGCCGGGTGTTCCGGTAACGATATGCACTGGACACATATCTATGGATACAAGAAACTCTACCATGGCAATGACCTGGTCAGGATCACCGGCAATGGCCACTTTTTTCCTGTAAAAATACTGGTGCATATCAGTGATTAAATCCACCAGTTGCCCACGTTCAATATTCAACTCATCTGACACGGTTACGCCTGCTATGGTACGCAGAGCATCCACAAAACGGTCAGTGGCCTTGAGACCAAAGGGCATATCCAGCACCTTGCACGGTACCTTGCATTTCTTATCAAGAAGCCGGGCTGCATCGGCTGAACACCACTCGCCGAGCGCAAGAGTACCTGCGGAATCACCACTGGACTTTAATTCTGCAACCGTGGTGCCGCCATCCGGGAACATCTTGTACTTACCGGTCATGGGGGCATTTAAAACTCCAGAGGTATCCGGAAACATAATCGTTTCCACCCCGGTGAGTCTTGACATGCGCTTGATTTCCTCCATGTCAGATGGCTCCACCCAGCCTGGAATAATATTTACCTTACCGTTTTTCCTGTCTGTTTTTTCCGCAAAATCCACCATGGACTTAACCATGTTGGAAAAACCTGTAACATGTGATCCCTGATAGCTTGGCGTAGAAGCTCCAATCACATATTTCCCCTCGGGTATCTTCCCTTCCGTTTCAGCCTTTTTCCTGATCTGCGGCAAATCATCACCAATGGTTTCTGACAGACAGGTGGTGTGCACCGCAATAACATCCGGTTCATAAACGGAAAATATATTATTGATAGCCTGCAAAAGGTTGGCCTGACCGCCAAAGACTGATGCTCCTTCAGTGAACGAGGATGTGGCAGCCGAAATAGGTTCTTTATAGTGACGAGTAAGTGTAGAGCGATGATAGGCGCAGCACCCTTGCGAGCCATGACTGTGTGGCAGACAACCATGGATACCAAGAGCCGCATACATGGCTCCGATGGGCTGGCAGGTCTTGGCAGGATTGATACTGACAGCCTTGCGTTCCCCTATTTCTTTTGGTGTATGACGTAGTAACATTGAGACGTACCTCTTAGTACATTTTAAAATTCAAGACTTCTGACTTCTGGTTTCTGACTTCTGTCACTCCCAGACATAGGCGGCAGTAAGTTCAGGACTTTCCTGCCATGGAGCTTTCAGGTAGCTCCAGACTCTGGAACTGGTCAACCTGTCGATTTCATGATAGAAATTTATCGCACCCTGAAATCCCGCATAGGGACCACCGGAGTCATAGCTATGCAGCTGCTTCATGGGAACACCCAGCTTCATGATGGAAAATTTTTCCTTGATTCCAGCACAGAAGATATCCGGTTTCATGATCTCTACAAGCTTCTCAGCCTCGTACTGGTTCAGATCATCGATAATAAGAGTATCTTCATCCATGTCGGACACCAGACCATCATAATGCTTGAACTTCAGGCCGGAATCTTCCAGTGCTGCCAGTTGTTCCGCTGTCTTGCGCGGGGTAAAGCGACTTTCATCTGCTTCCACCTCAATCTCTTCTATATTTCTACTGTCTGCATCCACCTTCAGATTCGGCAGAACCTGGCGCCCTTCATAATCATCACGGTGGGCAAACTCATACCCGGCTGAGATAATTTTCATCCCCATTTCCTTGAAGAGTTCCTGATAGTGGTGTGCCCTGGAACCACCGACAAAGAGCATGGCTGTCTTTCCTTCCGTGCGGCTGCGAACATCTGTAATTGCGGCCTCTACCTCAGGCATCTCCTCTTTAATCACTGCTTCGACCCTGTCGATGAGTCCCTGATCCTCAAAATAGGCAGCAATCTTCCGCAGGGATTTTGCCGTGGCATTTGCCCCGATAAAGTTCACCTTTATCCAGGGAATCCCAAACTTAGTTTCCAGCATGTCAGCCACATAGTTGATGGAACGATGACACATGACTGCGCTCAGATCCGCCTGATGAGCCGTGGCAAACTGGTCATAGGTTGAGTTACCGGAAAAAGTTGCGATGTTGGTAATACCGCATTTTTTAAAAATACGATCAATCTCAAAACCATCTCCACCGATATTGTATTCACCCAAAAGGTTAATCTTAAATTCGCCTTCTACGGGGGTATCGTTTTCGCCGACAATATGTCTGAACACCTGATTATTTGCGATATGATGACCGGCAGATTGACTCACCCCTTTGTACCCCTCACAGGAAAATGCATAGACATTGCAGTCACCCAGTTTTTCCTTCATGGTTTTGGCTACGGTATGAATATCATCACCAATAAGCCCAACCGGGCAGGTGGCAAAGATGGCAATGGATTTGGGATGCATGAGGTCATATATTTCCTGAACGGCTGCTGCCAACTTCTTTTCGCCGCCAAAGATAATGTCCTGCTCCTGCATGTCTGTTGAAAAACAGTAGTTTATATAGTTATCTCCGCTGGCACCTGCATCGGTCTGGTTGCGCCGGGTCAGCCAGGCGTAAAAACTGCATCCAATCGGACCATGCACCAGATTGACTATATCCCTGGTCGGCCCCATGATAACGCCCTTGCAACCGGCATAGGTACAGCCGCGCATGGTGATAATACCTGGTGTAGTACGGACATTTGCCGTAATCTCAGGTGTTTCATTCTCCAAGGCCTCGTTAATCATTATTTGTTTGGCACGTTTACGGGCTACCTTGGGCGGATACTTTTTGAGTAATTCCGCCTTGACATCGGCAGGCTCCCACTGCACCATTTTTTTCCTGGTCGCTGTTGTCATTTCAGCACTCCTTTTAATTACGGCTTTTTATTCATTAGTGCCTTACTCCATAATTCCAGCAATAAAAAACAAGAATATATGAGAGTGAAACAATATCAAAATGTTACGAATAGCAACAATGCACTTACTTGCAGTTTACCTGCGTTAGTGTTTAAAATTCTGAAATCAGACGATGGCTTTTTCACCTTTTTCACCAGTCCTTACCCGTACAGCATCCTGTATTGGCATGATAAAAACCTTGCCATCACCCGGCATACCGGTCTGATTAGTATTAATAATCGTATCCACCACACACTCCACCATACTGTCTTCCACCACAGCAGTGAGAAGACGTTTTGGATAGAGCTTTCCCTTTTCTCCCAGCAGGGATGCGGCTTCCTCGTAGCCTTGTTCTGCTCCTTCGAGAATCTGAGGATTTACAAAGCCTTTTCCCCGGCCATGGGCCTCATGGGCAAAGAAAGCATCCACCCCACAGTCCGTGAGAGCCTGTTTGGTTTGGTTCATCATATTTATTCGCACAACGGCGACAACCTCTTTCATGCCGGCACCCCCTCGGAGGCGGCCGCAGTCTCTTTGGTACCAGAGCTGATAGTGTAAGAGGCCTCAACATCGCTGACAAAAATCTTACCATCACCAAAGGCGCCTTTGCCCGCTGAACGTGCTGTATCCATAATGGTATCAATGACGAAATCTTTTTCCTCGGCGTTCACAACACTCATCAGCATCACCTTGGGGAGTTCATCGTAGGTGATATCACCAATCTTAATGCCGCGCTGTTTACCGCGACCGGCAACTGCATATTTCGTAACAGCAGGAAATCCTGCATCCATGAGAGCCGCCATGACAGCATCTGCTTTTTCAGGTCGAATAATTGAGCGAATCATTATCATCATATCTGTGTCTCCAGCTTGCCCGGCAGGTAGTTTACCTGACCGATATATTCTTTGTGTTTATCAATAATGCTCTTTGTAGAAAATCCCGGGAGTTTGTCCGAGAATAACTATTCTGGTCAAAAGACAATTCTCGGACGAGCTCTAGGCAGCCTGCATCAAGCCGTATTCCATGAGCAACTCCTCAAGCACCTCGATCTCCATTGGGGTGGGGATGACAAATTCATCGTTTTTATCAATTGCCTTGGCAAGCTCACGATACACCTGGGCCTGAGGAACCTCCGGATTCCATTCAATAACGGTTTTTCGGTTAATCTCGGCCCGCTGCACGTCATTGTGACGAGGGACAAAGTGGATCATCCTGGTACCCAGTTTTTCCGCAAAGTTCTCGATCATTTCCGCTTCATTATCCACAGCACGGGAATTACAGATAAGACCGCCAAGGCGGACAGTACCGGAGGATGCAAACTTGACGATACCCTTGCTGATGTTATTGGCCGCGTACATGGCCATCATCTCACCTGAAACAACGATGTAAATTTCTTCGGCCTTGCCGTCACGGATGGGCATGGCAAAGCCACCACAGACAACATCACCAAGGACATCATAAAAAGCGTAATCCAGTCCTTCACTTTCTTCATAAGCGCCAAGTGATTCCAACATATTAATGGAAGTAATAATTCCACGACCTGCACAACCAACTCCGGGTTCAGGCCCGCCGGATTCAACACACCAGGTGCCCCCGTATCCAAGTTTGCGGATGTCCTCAAGTTCAACATCTTCACCCTCTTCACGCAGGGTATCAAGAACCGATTTCTGGGCAAGACCGCCCAACAGGAGACGGGTAGAATCCGCCTTGGGATCACAGCCGACCACCATGACCTTGCGGTCCAGTTCAACCAGCCCTGCAACTATATTCTGTGTTGTAGTGGACTTGCCGATACCGCCTTTTCCGTAAATAGCTATTTTTCTCATGGTAAAACTCCTTTGGTTGAATTAGCCCAATGGCTTTTCATGTTTCCTTGTGTGTTAATGACCATTTCAAAGCTCGTGCCAGCTAAGACTATATTTCCCTTTCCCCCTGCTGGTCAGCCTTTCACGCCCACTTGTAAGCCCGGGAATCTTTAAAAGGCATTGTCATTATGGTATCAATGGTGACACTTTGGAAGAAATCCTACAAAAGAGTAGCTCTGTTTACGAAGACCTGAAAGTCGATGGCCTCGTAAAAATGTCAAAAAAACAACAACAACATAGCAAGCAAAAGTGGACATCAGCAAAACTGTAACGCTCCTCACAGAGCACACCCTGGATGCGCCCCCGATATGGTACGTTTATTGCTTCTATTTTTATTCAATGGAACACTTCAAACAAACAATACCGCCCGGAGTATTCATACTATCCCTGACGGAATCAGAAGAAAGAGGCTGTGCATGCCCCCTATGGATAAAGATGAGATTGCAAGCCTGAAGTCCGCTGGCACGTGCCACCTGGAAACCTTAAAACTTCGAGCCCTCTCAGAAGTCTGCAAACTAATCGGCCGGGCCGTTCACCTGGACACCACCCTGGGCAGAGTTCTGAAGGTACTGCACGATATCCTGCAAATGGAACGTGCCACTCTTGTTCTTCTTGATTCCAACGGAAAGCGCTTATCCATCAGAGCCTCCTACGGACTCAGCATAGAAGAGGAACGACGAGGTATTTATGGTCTCTCCGAAGGTATCTGCGGCCAGATTTTCCAATCTGGCTCCCCCTGTGTTGTGCCTGATATTAATAATGAACCGCTGTTCCTGAATCGCACTGGAGCAAGAAGCAAAATCAAAAAAGAGGAGCTTTCTTTTCTTGGAGTCCCGGTGAAGGCAGAAGGAAAAACTGTGGGTGTCTTAACTGTGGACCATCTCTTTGGGCCTGATATTTCCTTTGAGGAAGACATGAGCTTTCTTGGGATTCTGGCCACACTCATCGGCCAGTTTCTGGTACTCCACCATGCCATCCTGCAAAAAGAAGAAAAACTTGTTAAGGAAAACAAATCACTGAAAGCTGAACTGCACAGCCGTTTCAACCGTCATTATATTATTGGTGAGTCAGCAGCGATGCAGGAAACTTATCGGCTTATTGAAAAAATTGCACCCAGCCAGGCCACTGTTCTCCTCTTGGGTGAATCCGGTACGGGGAAGGAATTGGTGGCACGCGCCCTCCATGAGACCAGTTCCAGAAAAAATAAGCCATATATCAAGGTCAACTGTGCGGCACTCCCCGAAAACCTGATTGAGAGCGAACTACTGGGACATGATAAAGGGGCGTTCACCGGTGCGACAACAGCCAAACCCGGTAGATTTGAACTGGCAGACGGTGGTACTGTCTTTCTTGATGAAATCGGTGAATTGCCCATTCTCCTCCAGGCAAAACTGTTGCGGGTACTTCAGGAAAAGCAATTTGAGCGAATCGGTGGAACCCGCACCCTCACAGTGGATGTTCGGATTATTGCCGCCACCAATGTAGACCTGCAAAGCAGCGTGGATCAGGGACTCTTCCGCAGCGACCTCTATTACCGATTAAATGTTATACCCATCCAGCTTCCAGCACTTCGCGAAAGACGAAACGATATTCCATTGCTCATTGACCATTTCCTCAATGCAAGCAACGAGCGAAACAACAGGGACGTGAAACTTGCGGACACTGCCCTCGATCTGTTAACCGCCCACGACTGGCCCGGAAATGTTCGTGAACTGCAAAATTTGATTGAAAGGCTTGTGATACTGACTGACAGGGAAATCATTCAACCTGAAACACTAAAGATACATATGGACGGGTTCCCCCCTTCCAGCCTGCAGGCAAGTGTCACCTCTGAGAACCTGGATCAATCCCCCCACTCCAGGTACAGTTCCCTGGAGAATCTGGAACGACAGGAGATTGAGGCATCGTTGAGACGCAACGGCTGGGTGCAGGCCCGGGCCGCAAGGGAACTTGGCCTCACCCAACGCCAGATCGGGTATCGCATCAAAAAGTTCCATCTATCCAGACCCGCCTTTGCACAAGCTAACCAATAAGCCGGCTCAGGAATTCAGTAACTTTATAATATCATGATCATTCAAGGAATGTCCCCGGCTAGTGGCCAGCGCACGTATTCGCCGTGTAAGGCATCTAAGGCAGGGTTCATCAGGTGTTGGCAGCCCAAGTCGATGGAGAGTGGCAGCAATACTGCGCCGACCTGCCTGGCGGCCGATGAGAAGTGTCCGGGTGGCTCCAACAATTTCGGGATCAAAGGGTTCGTAGGTGGCAGGATCTGCCATAATTCCCTGGAGGTGAATACCAGTCTCACAGGAAAATAGCCTGGCTCCGATAATGGGGCGCGATACTGGAATTTTCTGTCCGATCTCACGAGCCACCATCCTGCTCAGATCCGAAAGACCGGCCAGGTTATAAGAACCCGTGTTCCTCTGCAGAACAAAAAAAGCAAGAACCTCCTCAAGCCTGCTGTTACCAGCACGTTCACCAAGCCCCAGCAAGGTAACATCTCCCCATAAGGCACCACTTTCCATGGCAGTGATGGTGTTGGCTGTTGCCATTCCAAAATCATTGTGACAATGAACGCCCAATTCCAACTTCAGCCCGCTTATGCTATCAAGCAAGCCTGTGATGGTGGCTGGAGTACAGATACCCACCGTATCGGCAAGCCGCAGACGGAAGGCTCCAGCTTCCTCTGCTGTCCGGGCAAGCTCCCGGATAAAGGCAATATCAGAACGACTGGCATCTTCAAGACCAAGTGCTACCCTAGGTATCCCGGCAGTCAGGGCCTGCTTTATGGATTGCCTCACTTGTTTCAAAGCCCATTTACGATCCTTTCCAAGTTTTTTTTCAAGATGAAGATCAGATGCCGGAATTGACAGAGAAAGACAGCTGGGACGCAGCGAAGCCCCATATCGGATATCGTCTTCCACACAGCGGCACCAAAGAGAAAAAGCCTGTTGCGGGTATGTAGTACGAATATATTCTGCCAGAGGCTTAAGGTCATCGTCCTCTCTGCTGGCAATCCCTATCTCTATCTCATCAATACCCAATCCTGTAAGGCCATCGACTATTTGTTTTTTCAGCACGAGAGGAAAATAGACACCAGGAGTCTGCTCCCCTTCTCTCAAAGTTGTGTCAACAACTCCTGCAGGGTTCCGGCAATACTTTTCCATAACTCAACACTCCCCGATCATCTGTCTAATACAGGTACACTGCAAGCAGTGCCTCGAAGATCTCTCTTCGTTCGCCATCTGTTGCTATTCGTAACATTTTGAGATTATTTCACTCTGATGGCGTCGTAAAAACTCTTCATCTGCTTCGTTGCTACATTTTTTGTTTAATTTCAACGTACCTTAGTACGCCGAAATCAAACAAAAAATGTGCGCCTCGCATATGAAGCTTTTTACTTAGCCATCGAGATTTTAACCTTTTTACGAGTTTATCACTCTTATATATCCTCAGAGTCTACACCACCTGTTTTTCAGTACTGGAATATGGAGTAAGGTAAACATGGCCAGCTGAATGCTGCGAATT
>CAMZLK010000197.1 GCA_947311475.1 uncultured Desulfocapsa sp. | reverse complement strand
TAAAAAATTCAGATGCGAGGCGCGTATTTTTTGTTTGATTTCGGCGTACTAGGGTACGTCGTAATTAAACAAAAAATGCAGCAACGAAGCAGGTGAAGAGTTTTTACGACGCCATCAAAGTTGGTGGCGTCGTAAAAAGGTCAAAAACAGGATGGACTTGGAGCGTAGACTTCGAAGACCTTCATATTTGAAGTACGGAAATTTATTAAACAGGAGTTTTACTATTAAATTTCCCATCATACTCCCCTTTTCTTTAAGGTATACATATGTTTCACCCGGATAGTTCGAATCTGACAGATGCTGAGCAGGTTGATGAGATAATTTTTCAGGCCATGTCTGCCCAGGATGCCTACCTTCAGATGGATCAGGAAGCCATCGACTGGATAATAAGCAATATGGCTGATGTTGGTGCGGCAAATCACTTAAGCCTTGCTAAAGAGGCTGTAAGGGAGAGCGGCAGAGGTATAGTTGAAGACAAATCCATAGCAAACATTTTTGCCAGCAGTGGTTTAGAGCAAAAACTGCGAAATATTCAGACCGTTGGCTGTATTGAAAACAATGAAATTACCGGTTCTAAAATTCTTGCACAACCCGTAGGTATTCTTGCAGCATTCCCCTCTTCTGCTCATGCAACAGCCACAATCCTTTCCCAGACTATTCTCAGTGTTAAAACCCGTAACCCCATCGTGTTCTGTTTTCATTCAACATCTGAAAAATCGGCCAAAGCCACAGCAACCCTCATGCAGAATGCGGCAATTAATGCAGGCGCCCCGGCACATGCCATTCAGTGGCTTCCTTCAAGTTCCATAAAGAGTATCAATGCGCTCGCACGCAACCCTGAAATAAGTATGATTCTTATGGATGACGGCGATTTTATCCTTCCAATCCAGGCTCTCCAAGAGGTACCCATTCTTGGTATGGGGCAACTTAACACCCCGTGTTTTGTCGATCGATCAGCAGATATAGAACAGGCTGCGACAGACATCATTGCTTCGAAACATTTTGATAACGGCCTTGTTGCAACTGCTGAGCAAACAGTGATTCTCCCCCGGGAAATCTACTTTCAAACCCTTGATCTATTGATGCAGAAATCTTGTCATCTGGCATCTGAACAGGAAAAAGAACAACTTGAATTACTTCTTTTTGATCCTGATACCGGTGCACCCAATCCTGAATGCACAGGGCTGGATGCTTCAACAATTGCTCAAATGGCAGGCTTTACAGTACCGGTTGCCACCAAGCTGATTTTGACAGAGATTAGAGGAATTGGGCATGCTCATCCTCTCTCAAGAACTAAAACTGTTCCCGTTCTTTCTGTTCTGGCTGCTGAAAGCTGGTATGAGGGACTCTGTTTTTGCGAAGCTATACTTGAATTTGGTTCTGCATCACACACTGCAGTACTACACGCAAGAGACAAAACCCTGAGTGAAGAGTTTTCGGCAAGGCTCAAAGTTACACAAACAATTGTCAATCAGCCTGCAACTCGTGGTGATCTCAGTGGTCTCGCGGTTTCAGCAAACAACACGCTTTGCCAGGCAAATGACAGACAGGCAGGAAACCCAAGTACTGCCCTTCTTTCACTGGATATGCTTATTCGCCATCAAATGGTTCAAGCGCCCCAGCTTCGACTGCGGGAATGGAAAATCCCGGAGAAAGTTCTTTTTTCTCAAGGCTGTACATCGCATCTGCAAACACTGGAAGGTTTGGAGCGAACGCTGATAGTGTTGGAAAAAGAACTGTTGGACAATGAGAAAATTGACATTGTTCTTAAACATTTAAGTGATCATAATCAAGCAATGGAAACAGAAAGGTTTTGTAACAATTCACAAGTCGTCAATATCGATGCCATTGATCAAGGTGTACAATGTATGGACAAATTTCAACCAACCACCATACTTGCAATTGGAAATGAGACAACCATTGATACGGCAAAATCCATGCGCTATTTTTATCAGCGCCCAGAGGGTGAAATTTCAACTTCATCCCCCAATCTTCATTCGGCTGATTTCCCGGATTCCACCCCAATGCCGCCGCACAATCAGGTGAATCTTATCGCTCTACCCACAACAGCGGGAGCAGGGTTTTGTTCAAATCCCTTTGTCACCATCTTTAATGCCAAACGTGCGAAACGACGTAATATCCACTCATGTGAACTTTTCCCGGATGTCACTCTCATTGATCCTGATTTTTCCATGCACATTGATTCACATGAAATGTCCCTCACCGGAATGACCGTTCTCAGCCATGCCATTGAAGCATATGTTTCACCTCTGGCCTCTGATTATTCTGACTCCATGGCCATGAAAGCTATTCGACTTCTGTTTGAGTATCTGCCAAAAGCAGTGTCTCGTACACAAGTTGCCACAAGGGAAAAGATTTACAGTGCAGCCAATATGGCGGGCATGGCCGCCGGGAATGCAAAACTTGGCATCAACTACGCCATGAGCCAGCCTCTTGTTTCCATGTTTAACTTATCCCATAACCTGGCAAGCAGTATATTACTCCCCCATACCATTCAATATAATGGTGTTGAGGATCCAAGTCGTTTTAATCCGCTTATGCCCGGCAGCAGATACATTGCCCATGAACGCTATCAGAAAATTGCAAGAGCCCTTGGCCTTCCCTGCAAAAGTCCGGAGCAGAGCCTGGAATCACTGCTGAATGCAATAAATACGCTCCAACTGGAGTTTAACCTGCCACGAAAATTGAGCGATTTTGACATAAATAAGCAGGAATATATGGCAAAACTGGAACTAATGGCAGAACAGGTCTTTGAGGATCATTTTACTGCAACCAATCCACGCCTGCCTTTAATTAAAGAAATTATGGATATTTATGAAGCTGTTTATTAAACAAGATGGCGTGGATTGGTTGAAGTAAAATGATCCTCAAAGACCTGTTCTGCCATTAGTTCCAGTTTTGCCATATATTCCTGCTTATTTAT
>CAMZLK010000196.1 GCA_947311475.1 uncultured Desulfocapsa sp. | reverse complement strand
AGGGTGACATTTTCAAGGGCAGTCATTACAGGGATCAGATTAAAAGTCTGGAAAATATAACCGATTTTACGGCAGCGCAGCCAGGCAAGCTCATAGGCATCAAGTTGTGCGATATCCACCTCATCGATGAAGACTTTACCTGTTGTTGGCTTGTCAAGACCTCCAATCATATTGAAAAGAGTAGATTTCCCAGATCCGGACGGGCCCATGATGGAGACATATTTCCCCGTTTCAATTTCAAGATCGATCCCCTTTAGCACCTTGACCACAATTTTACCAAGATCAAAATCTTTGGTGACATCTGTTACCCGAACTATCTGTTTTTTTGCCGTTCCTTCACTCATCAATTTGATCCTGAAATCGAGAAAATGTACTGTTATTTGTTCTTGTACCTGCTTACTTACTGTTCCACTCGCATTGCTTCCACGGGTTGCATTTTCGCTGCCATAACAGCTGGATATAAGACGCCCAGCAAACTCAGCCCCATCCCAATAAGTATGGAAAAAAGAGATGTGAAAAAAACAGTTTGCAAGGGGAAAAATTGTACAAAATCGGTACCAAAACGGAGAAGTGCAGCCAAAAAGGCCGTAACAGCACCCAGAAATGCGCCTGCCAACGATCCGGCAAAGCCCTGGATCGCTGCTTCCATAACAAAAATCCGAACAATAAATCTATCCAATGCTCCCAGACACTTCATGGTACCGATTTCTCGGAAACGTTCAGTAACAGACATGAGTTGAGCATTAATGATTCCGACAACACAGACGAGAAGCGAAAGGACAACGATCCATCGCTGTTTGGGAGAGGCGGCAAGACTTGTATCACCAGGGAGAATATCGAAGCCTGAATTTAAAAGGCTCTGGCGAATATCAGGGTTTCCAGTGGATAACATGCTATCAGCAATATCAATGCTTATCTGGCTGAAAGCAAGAAAGGAGACAGCAAGAACGAGGGTAAGGGTCGTAATGAGTGAACGAAAGAAACGTGCCTTTATTGAATTAAAGGACATAAGAAAAGATTGTTTCCAAGGCAGTACGACCAAATGTCTCATTGTCTTCCGGGGTGGATGGTGCCTGGCTCCATGAAAGCAGCAATAAAAAAACAGGTAAGCGGAGACTCCGAGAAGTAATGAATTCTTTTTGCTATCAACTTACTACGAATCTCTGCAAGGCATTTTGTTTGTCGAAAATGGTACATTGAGTTTGTTACTTTACCAGAAATTCCTATTTAGAGGTAATTGTTTTTCATTCCTTCTTGTTACTGTTTCCTATTTGAGTTCCTGGAAGGTCACCGGGTGAAGACGCGGGGCTGAGTTGATTTTCACAAGAAGCAACTCAAGGAAATTATAACTGTTTTGATTCATTCGCTGATGATGGATCATGATTCCTCCACGGCCGCTGCTGATACTTTGTGTGACTTCGTTGAGCAGGTTTTGTAAACAGCGTTTTGCATGGGGTTCTTTTCTGGTATGGAGATCAATGTTGATTTGGATGTCAGGAAGTTTTGGTGGGGAGGCAGGGGTCGCATTATGACTTCTTGAGACAGCCTGAAAACCTAAGGAATACAGACCTGTCAACGTATCAATGCTGCATCTGTTCCATGGAGGGGTGAAAAATGGAGAACATGCGTTTCCCATGATACCAAGGAGGCGATCTTTTCCTTTTTTCAGGTCGCGGAGTTGCTCTTTTGCTGGTCTGCCTGGTCCAAATTCCTGTTTTTTACCACTTTTTTCATGATTTTGGTGTAGCCATCCGTGTTGATGCCAGCACCACTGGGAACTCTTTTTTCCAGTGAGTTGCTGGAGTTTTTCAAAACGTGCAGCCGTCAGCCAGGTGGGCACTACGGCCAGGCAAAGGGGCATATTGTTATTCTTGAATATTTCGATCAAATGACTGAATTGCTTACCCGGAACTCCTATGTCATCAGCTCGGAAAAATATCATGGCCTCCCCTGTGCCATTTGAGAGGCCTTTGGCAATGGATTCCTCTAGACGTTTGTCGATATTATCAGGAATATTTTCGTAAAGAGTTGAGATCATGTCTTGTTACTCTCCCAGATTGAAAGGCAATCGATGAATTCAGAACTCTTTTCAGCTCCATTTAGCTTCACACTGTTTTTCTGTTTGTGCTGCTGAAGATGGCTCTTAATTTTATCAGCCAAGGTCTTGGCTACGAGGTCCTCAGGCTCAAGGAGCGTGAAGAACGAGGCTTTTGAAAGTGCAGAAACCCGCATGCGTTGTTCCCTGTTTTGGGCAAATGGGTAAAGGAGTGCAGGGATATGAGCAGTTAAGAGGTTCATGCAGGTATTGTAGCCTGCCATGGAAATGGATAAATCTGCAGCGCTTAACCAATCAGTAAAGCGGGGCGAGAAACTGTGGATGGTGATATTCTCATTGTTTACCTGCTGAAGCTTTCCCTGCAGGTCCGGGGCACTATACATTCCGGTAAACAGGTGAATATGCAGTTCGGGCATACTTCTCAGTTGAAGTGCAGCCCTGGCCGTTGCAGATAAGAGCTCAGCCCCCACATTCCCTCCACCAATGGAGGCGACAATAAGTTTGTCGTTTTGGGATAATCCGAGATCTTTACGCAGTTGTTTTCCTTTTTTCTGCTCCACAGGTTCCGGGCTTATAAATCCAGTGTACCTATATGGGATAGAAATGGAAGCTGTGCTTGAGAATGTTATTTCCAGTGGAATAAAAGCAGGATCGGAGTGAATCAGCAGTCCATCAAAATAATTATTTAAAAGAGTAATAACTCTGGCTTCATATTTTTGTTTGTCTGTTTTTTCAACCAGGATATCTCTCAGGCTGCAGAGACGGATACAGGGGGGAAGTGACCCTGAACGAATACCATCAAGTATGGGATCAAGTTCAAACCGAAACGCTTTACGACCAAAGGGATAAAGCTCGATTAAAAAGATATCCGGCTGAAAAGAGAGAAAAAAATCAAAGAGTTGTTGCTGGCGCTGATTTTTGATTGTTTCAAGATCCTGGCCCTCTTCACATGGTAAAAGCTTTGAGAAATTCGTATCCATTTTCAAGCCCGGAAGCTGAAAAAACCGGATGTCAGATTCTGGGAGAGTGACATCAGGTCCACCAAGGATCATTGTTGTCTCATGGTGTTTGGCCAGGGCCTTACATATTTCAAGGCTGCGGTGAAAATGTCCAATACCCAGTACGTGCTGGCAATAGCAGGCTATTTTCATTGTTAATGGCCCATGGATTTTGGGAAGATATTGAGCGGTCCCAGGGAGAGTGCATCTCCTGAGCTGATTAAAAGGTGGAGTTGGCGTTTGTCGAGAAGTTTCTTTTCCTCGGGGAGAAATGCTCTGCCGGCAAGGTGATAAATTAAAGATTTAACAATCCCTTCATGGGAGACAATGAGTATCCGTTTTCCCGGATATTTTTGTAGACATTCCTGAACTACAGGCAAAGCACGTTGTAAAACCTCTTTTCTGCTTTCTCCTTCAGGTGGTCTGAAATCCCATCCCGCACGTACTTGAGCTGCAAGCTCCTCCGGTTGCCCGTTTTTGAGTTCTTGAAAGGTCTTTCCTTCCCACTGTCCCCAGGCTTGTTCTCGTAAATTCGTATTCCATTCCACTGGAACAGGATTGCAGTATTGCTGGATAATCGTCACTGTTTCCCGAACTCTACCAAGGTCACTTGCGATAATTTTATCAATTACATGATTACCTAAAAATTTACCCCACTGATGAACTTGCTGGCTTCCTTTTTCAGAGAGAGGGGAGTCCCTGCGTCCCTGTATTCTGCTCTCTTCATTCCAGATTGTTTTGCCATGACGTAGAAGGGCAAGTAGCGTTGGTTGAGTGTCTGCAGTATAATTTCCCAGAAGTCTATACATGGCTCATAAGGATCTTTTCAAATGATAAATAGTTTGTATTGAGGTTATGTCTGGTTCGGATAAAAGCAGCTGCCGCCTGGCCCATTGTATTACGTTGTCTGGTATTTTGCAGTAACTGTTTGACAGCACGGCAAAAGGATTCCTCATCAAATGGTGTGGTGAGAAATGCTGTTTCATTTTGCCTGACAACTTCAGGGATTCCGCCATTGTCGAAAGCAATAATTGGCAGATTGCAGGACTGAGCCTCAAGAAAAACCATGCCCAGAGATTCTCTGATTCCAGGGAAAATAAAAAAATCTCCGCCTGAATAAAACTGATACATTTTTTCCCTTGCAATCTTTCCAGCAAAAACCACCCGATCCGGCAGGAATTCTTCAGCCAGTTTCATGAGAGCTTCACGTTTGCAGCCGTCTCCTGCAATAACCAGTTTAAAGGGGATGTTGTCCCTGACCAGCTTTGTCAGTGCTTTTATCATCCAGGTGAGCCCCTGGGTTTTCACGTCCGGACGAAACATGGCTGCGCTCAGAATGACAGGTTCGTCTTGTATCTGCCATAATTCCCGCATACTTTCCCTTGCACTTGTGTCAAAGCAGAATGATTCGGGGAAAATTCCTGGCCTTATATATGAAATTTTTTCCTTTGGAATGATTCGCTGTAGGTTTTTCAGATCAACTTCCCTGTTTGTGAAGAGTTGAACAGCTTGTAATAGAGCGTAGCGATTGAGATAAAATCCAATCTTGCCTTTCAGCCGGCGGCGCTGTTTTGTAGAGTATATGCCCTGGAATATACAGTAGGGGATGTGGAATTTCTTACAAATTGCCGGTCCAAGAAGGTCGGGAGATTTGTAATAACAGTGGTAGGTTAACCAGAGATCAGGGGAAAATTGTTTAATACGCTTTGCTGTGTGAATCCGTTCTTTGAATATCTCAGGGTATCGCCAGGGTTTTAAGTAAATCCATCTTGAGCGGAGCGTGCTGGCAATGAGCACCTGATGTCCACGGGAAATGAGAAAATCATAGAGACCGGTGGCAATAATAAGGTCGCCGGAGGGGGTTGGGTGACCAAGAGGTTTGAGAGGAGCGTAGAAACAGATCCGCATCGTTTCTAACTGCTCACTAGTTTATTGGCTTCAAGCTGTGTTTTGAAAATAGCACCTAATTTTGCAACAAGCTTGCGGTTATCAAAATGTTTGCTGGTATGTTTGATTCCACCCTGAATAATGGTCTTTCTGAGTATTTGGTTTTCTAAAGATTCCTTAATTGCTCCTGCCATGGTTGCAGGTTCTGAAGGTGCAATCGTGAGTCCACTTTTGTTGTGAAGAAGAATTTCAGGAATTGCAGAGACAGTTGTTGAAAGTCCTGGAACGCCCATGGCTAAGCTTTCTACCAATACATTGGGAATGCCATCCCGGTCACCATTTCTGGCAATCTCACAGGCAAGTACAAACAGATCACTTTTCTCAAATTGTTTTAGTACTTCTTTGTGGGTTCTTGTGCCTAAACAGGAGCAACAGTCATCTAGTTGAAGATCCCTGATGAGTTGAAGGATCTTTTCTTTATCATCCCCGTCCCCAATAAGGACATGCTCGAATGAAAACTTTTTGCTTTTAAGGATTCGGAGCGCTTTGTATAGAGTCGGCAATCCTTTTTTCTCCGTCATCCGGGCCACAGTTAATAATTTGTATGGTGGTACACATGTGGTGTGATCGTTTTTTGGTGAAAAGAGTTTCAGGTCAATCCCATGATAGATACAATGGATTGGAGT
>CAMZLK010000195.1 GCA_947311475.1 uncultured Desulfocapsa sp. | reverse complement strand
TTGCAGAACTTCACCGCCCATTTTTTTTGCAGAAAAAAGGCCTCCAAAAGGAGACCATTCAATTTGCCAAAGACTGTCAGTTTGTCAAGCTATTCTGAAAAATACCCCATGTTCTTATTCAGGACAATGTGCTACTCAACACCATTAGAAAACTTTCCCAGATAGGATATTATCGTCTGAGCGGCTACTGGTATCCCTGTAGAAAAGGAGAAACTGATGAGAACGGCAACTATGTCCATGATCAAAAAACAGGGGGTACCGATTCGAAAAGACGAATTTCAGGGCGGAGTCAGTTTTGATTCCATTATCGACTTATATTTGTTCGACAAAAGGCTGCGTCAAATGATGCTGGACGCACTTGAACGAATAGAAAATCTACATTCGTACCGTAATCGCCCATGAAATTGGTTATTACGATGACCTGCCTTATCAGAAATCATCATTTCTTAACCCAAAGCAGTTAAAAGAGAAATGCACTCCTGAAGGAAAAAACAGCAAGTAATTGGGCAGAGTGGGAAGGTAGATTCTAAACAGGATGTAGAATGTCTGCCATTCACAGCTATGGGATTTTCTGATAACAGCGGGTCTCCACGGGATAAATTTAAGCTTTGAGCTATGCTTTTCTAAAGGTAATTGGTAGATCTTGAAACCATCGCGGAAAGCTACCATCAACCATAGAGAAGTTGCATATAGTCAGATATTAGAAGTGGTAGTCTCAAGTAGTGGCTCTGTTTTTACCAAGTTCTATGGAAAAATAAATCTGTCCCCTTTTCCCTTGCCCTTTTCCCTGATTTTCCCCCTGATTTCCAAAAAATCATTGTGCGTCACAGCCAGTAAACATGCATATCGCTTGCAATGTCATGCATATTGCGATATTCTAATGCCACAGCTACAAATAAGTGTCTTGTTACTATTTGTAACAGTTCGGCATCGTTTTGCTCTCATATATACTCGGAGTCTTCGATATCTATTCATACTATTCACATAAACACAAAAAGAGAGATCACCATGGCAACCTTACAGGTACGATCAATAGACGACAACTTATACAAAGCATTAGGCCGTCGAGCCAGTATGGATAATCGTTCTATAAGCCAGGAAGTAGTGTCGATACTTAAAACTCATCTGTCTCTGCCTGAAAAACAGTACGCCGATTCAACTTTACGGTTTCTTGAAATGTGTGGTTCATGGGCTGATGAAAGATCTGCTCAGGAAATTGCAGAAGAAATCAGGCAGGCACGACAAAACAGTACGCGATTCCCGGAAACGCTCTGATGTATTTACTGGATACTGATACTATTATTTATTCGCTCAAGGGGGTACCGACAGTAGTGGAGCAGATGCGAAACCATGCCACTGCCCCCAAAGCGATTTCAGTAATTTCGTATGGCGAGCTTATTTATGGAGCAGAAAAATCACAGCAAATTGCCGGTAATTTAGCAAAAGTCCATCGCCTGAGAGAAATACTTCCCATAATAGAAATTAGCTGCTCAATTATGGATACTTTTGGCTTTTTAAAGGCAAGGCTAAGCCGTAAAGGCAGGACAGTTGATGATTTTGATCTTATCATCGCAGCAAGTGCCCTTACTATGGGATATACTGTTGTTTCGAATAATGAAAAACATTTTTCAAAAGTTCCTGATTTAATGGTCGAGAACTGGCTGCGTCATTAAGAATATTTGTTTTAAAAACAAGAAAATATTGGAACGTAACAACCACAAACAATCGGGGTCTGTCCCCGAATGTTCCCTCCTGGTTCGGTTCATGCCATTTTTGATAAGCAGATTTCTGTCATCACAGAAAACTGGGATGGTGTATGTGAGGAGGCGGAGCTGAATGAAGTGGATAAGAGGATGCTGTGGGGGCGGAAGTTCCTGAGCCCTTTTTCCGTTGAGCGATAATTATCCCCGAACTTTTCGTTAATGTTTGGGGCTCAAAGGTGATCCGTTCAACTTCAGTTGATCTCACGAATCAGCTTCTCCACCGTAGCAATATGACAGTATCCGCCAAATGCGGCCAATGCACGAGTATGCCGATCTCGGCTTTCGGTGGCACAAGCATCTGCTGCACAGATCATCCGATACCCGCGGTCGGCACCATCGCGAATGGTATGATCCACACACTGATCAGTCAAAAATCCGGTAACAATGATCTGCTCAATACCAATATTTTTCAGTACATAATCAAAGCTGGTGGAGTTAAACAGGCTGGAAGACGTCTTGGCCAGGATGATTTCATCTTCCTCTGGGGAAAGAGCTGCTATCACCTGAGACTCCCGGCAGCCCTTTGGGAAATTAAAATTGCTTATCTTGTAATCAAGGCTACGATCCCGGCCATCCCGTGTAAGGCTTTCGATTACCGTATAGATTATCTCAAAGTCTGCCTTCCGACAGGCATGCAGCAGTTTACTGATATTAGGAATTGTTTCTTCTGTCGCCTGTCGGTAAAAAAAGGGCCGTTTTTCCTTTTCTTTATCGCTATAGGTGCCGTTCTGGACATCAATAATCAGAAGTGCGGTGTTGCCTTTTCTGAGTGGGCGAATACGATCAGGTACTATTTTCATCAGGTTGTCCTCATTTCTGCAAGCACTTGCGCAAAGACCGGTGCAAGGATCCGGGCCAGCCTGCGCTGCCCTTTGCAGGTCGAAATAATATCCTGACAAACTTCAATTTCCACATAGGGCCGTTCTGTGTTGACAGCGTGTACTGGCAGGGTGTAGTCGTTATCGAAATCAATCTGATAGGGAACATTATAGCCGATATTCAGTTCATTACATCCTCGGAGTGAGTGGAAAACCCGGTCACCTATTTCAGATGTGTCGCCATAGATGATTCCAAGATCCCAAGGCCGTGTGTCCCCATTAAAGGATCGGGTAAAACTGTGCATGGAAAGGAGTGACGGGGTATGACCTGTGCGCTCCCCGCATTGTTGCAGCAAGTTTGCCAACTTTTGATGATAGGGCTGGAAAATCTCGTTTTTTCGTTCAGTTCGCCCAGATTGTTCTAAGGCCTCGTTTCCGGAAATGGGGACACCATCACTGATTACAGGAATGGATTGGGGGGTGTCGGGACGACGATTGCAGTCAATGACCAGACGTGAATAAGCTTGCCCTATCAATGGTGCATTAAGGGCGTGTGCCAGCCAGTGAGAGGTGCTGAACACCCCAATATCCAGGCCAATGTGATTTTCCAGAGAACTTTGATCGATGCCGAGCATATGAAGGTTTTTCGGCACAGAGTTTCCGGCATGATCGCAACAGATGACCATGGTTGCGCTTGCTTCGGAACATGAGAGCATAACCGGATAAGGGTCGCCATCACTGAGCAGAGAGGGGATAGGTAGATTCATTTTAGTAGCATTCGGCATACCGCCTGACCTGTTCATCCGGATCAAGTCCGTCAAGAAGAGATAGCTCACTGCGCTTATTTACCAGATAGGCATTATGGAACTCATTCCCCATCCAGGCTTTCAAGCGTTCACTCTGTTCCAGCATGTCCAGGGCTTTTTCCAGAGACGTTGGCAGACGTTGTATCCCTCGTGCCTGTAGTTCCTCTTCAGGAAGGACTCCAGGGTCTCCCAGCATGGTTTCGGGTAATTTTAGTTTGCTTTTCAGCCCATCAATGCCTGCCCAGACCAGGGCACCAAGAACAAGATAGGGGTTTGCTGTGGCATCTGCGGCCCGATACTCAAGATTGAAACGGGCATGGGGATCAGTATCGGGAAGCTTGGGGAGAGGACAAATACGCACGCCTGCTTCCCGGTCTTTGTCAGCCAGATTGTTGTAGGCAGCGCTCCAGCGGTGGGGTTGTAGGCGTTCATAGGATACAGCTGATGGGGCGGTCAAAGCGATAAATTCGGGCATGGCCCGGAGGATTCCGGCAGTGAAACAGGCAGCATCTGAATCCAGGCAATGGGGAGCGTCCGGGTTGTATGTCTTTGGCTTACCTGATTTGTCAACAAGGCTGTAGTGAAGATGCACCCCGTTACCCACCATGCCGACACCCATTACAGGAGCAAAAGTGGCCTTATGTCCAAAATTACGGGCCACACTACGCACAATCTCGCGCAGGCGCACGGCCCTGTCAGCGGCTGCAAGACCAATGGCAGGGGCACAGGTGACCTCGTACTGCTGCGGGCCGTATTCTGGCATAAACATTTCAGGCTCAATGGCATTGGCCTGTAACGCATTTACCACCGTATTGGCAAACATTCCCTGCAGACGCATGGCATCGAGACCATAGGCATTCCCCAGACGTTTCGGAACACCCGAGTAGTGGAATTCATGCTCAAAGGCCGCATTTACGCAAAGTCCGAACTCATTTTCAAGGATATCAAGCCCACGTTGCAGCCAGTTGCGGGGGCAGCAATTCCAGGGGCTGCCGTCGAGTTCCTGCAGATCACAGAGGACAAAACGTTCAGTTGCTTGCTCGGATATGAACTCCACGGTTACTTCGGTTTCCGGAACTGGCATCATCAGGATTTCACCACATGAGCCCCATGGGCTGTTGACGATATCGCCAAATGCGGTGATCATCAGATTAGTGGGAGCTAAACCAATGCCACCCGGCTTTCCGGTTTCCCCCAGACCAGAAAGGTAGCCCTTGCCTCGAACCTGCCCAGCATAATCACAGATGCAGGCCATGATAATTTCTTTATGTTTCATCTGTTTTCCATCCATGTCTTATGGTTTGGTAGTGGTTTTTTTATGAAAACCAGGTGTACATCCTGTATCCCGGTCATCTCGAATTACTGCGTGTTTTTTCCAAATAATAAACGGAAGGCAAAACCCACCAAAAGTGTGGAGGCAATCAGGATCAGCACATTGAGTGAGTAGATGAGCACCACATGGGATGAGTGTGAGGCAGCCTGTTGCCAGATATAAACGGGTAAGGTTTCTGTTCGTCCCTTCAGATAGATAGAGCGGGCAATTTCATTAAATGAGAGGAGAAACGCAAAGAGCCCGCCGGCAATGACCCCATCCTTTAACAGGGGGAATTCTATGGTCCAGAATCGTTCAAAGGGACCGGCACCCAAATCAGCTGCAGAATCAAGAAGCCGGGGATCGAATCTGAGGGCAACCACCAGCACAGCCAGAAGAGCAAAAGGGAAGGCCCAGACAAAATGACCGATGCAGAGCGACCAGACTCCCATCTTAAAACCAAGCAAAACCCGAAAGTATAAAAAGAGGGCTGTCCCGATGATGACACCGGGTATGGCAAGGGGCAGCAAGGTTACGGCAAGCACTGTTACCGCCATTGCCTTGCGGCGCAACCGTGAAACAGTCCGGCCAACAATGGTGGCGCAGACCATGGACACAAGTGAAACTCCGGATGCGATTGCCAGGCTGACAAAGAGCGGTTGTAGCCAGTTTCGATGTTCTCCAAGACTGAAATACCATTTGGTGGTAAAATTACCGGGAAATCCACTCAGTGGATCACCAGTGAATGACATGAGCACCAGCCAGAAAATAGGAATGTAGATCAATAGCAGGGCAACAATGCCAAGGGAGAGGCCCAGATTTTTCCAGACCGGGTGTTCTGACCAGGTCGCTGTGTATACCTTAGTGGGGAGATTGCTCATGGAGTCACCTCAGGTAATGCACTGCTTTTACTGGTGATAATTTTAGTAGAAACAAGGCTCACCACCAGGATTACACCAACCATGATAGAGAGCATTACCACTGACAGAGCCGCTGCCACTGAATAGTTCAGAATACGCAACAGGCTTTCCACAGAAGCCGACAACAGGATCACATGACCGCCACCAAGGAGGGTGGGCACAACCGAATCACCAATCATGGGAACAAAGGTAAAAATTATGCCAGCTCCAAGACCGGGAAAAGCGAGGGGGAGAATCACATGCCAAAATGTAAAGCCTGGTGTTGCACCCAGATCCGTGCTTGCTGCCAGCATTTCATCGTCAATCAGATTAATGGAGAGATACAGGGGGAAGACCATGGTGGGGAAATAAGGCCCGATCAGTCCCAGAATAACAGAGAATTGTGAAAAGAGCAGCCAGTCCAGTGGCCCATCGATGACACCTGTAGCCATCAGTGCATAATTTACCGGCCCATGCAGCCCCAGCAGAGCACGCCAAACGATAGTACGCGCCGAGAGACTGAGGAAGAACGGTATGGTGAGTGCAGCCAGGACAGTAATCTTCAAACCCATGTTTTTGGTTCCCTTAGAGAGCCACAGGGCAAAGGGAAGGGCCAGAACAATTTCAAGCAGGGTCACCAGTGATGCAATCCCCAGGGTGCGTGCTGTAACCTCCCACCTGCCGGATGCGAAGACTTCCCTGTAGGCCTGAAGACTCAAGTCCCAGACCGGACGGAAATTCTCCATGGTTAAAAAGGACCAGAGTAGCAGGCCGGCAATGGGAATGAGTACAAAAAAACTCCAGGAGAGAAGAAAGATGACTATCCCCTTGAGATTTATTTTGGTAGGTGGTTGCAGTGTGCTAAGGCCCATGCTGAAAAAAAGGTTGAAGAAAAAAGGAGGCAGCAACCTCTTTGCAGAGACCACCGCCAGGACAGTGTGTTTTAATGCCTTACCCCATGATTCCAGCAATAAAAAACAAGAAACTGAGGAAAGATAATTGCTATCATATTGCGACGTTATATCGCTAAGGCACTTGCCTGCAGTTTACGCCTGTTTAAAGCGTTGCCATTCAGACTCAATGACTTTGATATGTTTCGGAGAGGAATTCTGCCAATACATGGGCAGGGCCATCTTCTCTTTTACCTTTTGAATATTAAACTCAATGGCTTTAATCTCTTCCTTGCTCATGCCGTTTTCTGAGGCAAACTTGAGTGAGGCCAGGGGATTGGCAGTTGCATAGCCCTGCTGCACTGCCATGAGAGCGCCATATCTGCCCCCCAGGAACCAGTCGATGGTTTTGTAGGCTCGAGCCAACCGTTCGCCTTTTGCCTGGGACGGAACATAGGCACCGATCATCCATTTGGAATAGCCTTCCCTGGCAGAAGCATAGCGGATGTTTTTCCCTTCACGCTGTAGTTGTTTGGTAACTGGTTCCCAACACTGCTCAATGGCTACTTCGCCATTGCCCAGCAGGTCAACAGATTCTTCGTAGGAATGCCAGAAAGCGCGAAACTGACCGGCTTTTTTACGCTCAATGAGAAAATCAACCACCATCTTCACTTCTTCAGGGGTCATATTGGCAGGGTCTGTAATTTTCTTGCCTTTTCCTATGAGATAGAGGGCGGCATTGGGCAGAGTGGTCAGCCAGGTATCTTCTATGGCTACCTTGCCGAGAAAGGCCTCATTTTCAAATACTGTCCCCCATGAGAGAGGTTCCGCATCTTTTACGAGATCCGTGTTGTAGCCAAACGAGTCAGCGTTAAAGACAATGGGCGCACCATATTGAGTACCATCAGCTCCCTGCAGAAGAGGACTGGATTTTACATCATCAGAAACTTCGTTCCACATTTTCAGGGCAGAGGTATCAATTTTACTGAAATGGCCACTGGCTCCGAGTCTGTCCTCAATTCCTCCATCAAAGATGAAAAGGTCGTAATCTTCACCTGCCTCATTGGCTACCACTTCCTGCACATACAAGCCGGGATCGCTGTTGATCCCTTTGAATTCCATTTTCAGGCCGGTATCTTTTTCAAAGGAGGACCAGTCTTGAATGGCACAGGTGGAAACACCCATAATACGTACTGTCTCCTTAGAGGCAAAGGCCTTAGCTGGAAAACAGGGTGCAATGGCTGTGGCAGCAAGAGCCGCTACGCCTGTTTTTAAAACAGTACGGCGTGAGTAGAGTTTTTTGCAGGTCTCATTGGTTTTCATAACATTTTCTCCATTTTTTCATTCATGATTAGTGAGCTGGTAACATTATGGTATGGCGGGTTTTCCATTGAATTTGTGATACTTTAGAAAGTTTAATCTGATCATCCCACAGACGCATGGTGATGTTGCCGATATCGGTGGACATGCTCACATCAAGATATTTTCCTTTGTATATACGGCTCAGCATGGTTCCACTCACCTGATTGCTATCGTTATTGTCCTGTTGCGCTTCATTGAATGGTACTGCTTTCTCAGCTCGAAAGGCTACAATGACAGCATCTCCCGGTTGCGGTGCTTCCTCACCGCTCCAGTGTCCTCGTAATTGAGTCTCGTTGGCAACAGCAGTAACATAGCCTTTGTCGCAGGATTCCACCTTAGCCGGAATGGTATTCTCTATCCCCATAAATTCTGCCGCAAAACGGTTACAGGGGCGATCAAATAGACCGACGGGCGTATCTTCCTGGATAATCTCTCCCTGATCCATGAGTAGAATACGATCACTCATGGTTAGTGCCTCTTCCTGGCTGTGAGTGACATAGATAAAGGTCATTCCCAACTCTTTCTGCAGGGCGAGAAGTTCTACCTGCATATCAATGCGCAGTTTTTCATCGAGAGCACCGAGGGGTTCATCAAGCAGAAGTATGGAAGGCTCCAACACCAGACTGCGGGCGAGTGCAACCCGTTGTTTTTGACCGCCGCTCAGCTGATTCACACCTCGTGCATAAAATCCGTCCAGCTTGACCTTGTTGAGCAGTTTTTCTGCCGTATGGCGCCTTTCACGACTGGGGATTTTACGAACTTTTAGTCCGTACTCAACGTTTTTTCCAACACTTAAGTGGGGGAAGAGCCCGTAGTGTTGAAACACAGTGGAAACATTGCGATGGTTGGCAGGAACATGCGACACATCAAGCCCTTCCAGTTCCAGACTCTCAACGGAGGTTGGCAACTCCAGCCCCGCAATAATTCGCAGCAGGGTGGACTTACCTGAACCGCTGGACCCGAGAACACTGACAAATTCACCCCTGGTAACAGACAGATTGATATTACGAAGCACCTGAACATGTCCATAAGCATGATTGAGACCTCGTATTTCAAGAACGTTTTTCATAAAAAAGAGAATACTTGTTTCATTTTGCAATAGCAAGCGGTAAAATGAAATGAATTGTACATTTTGGCAAAAATCATAGAAATCCATGTTCTCTCCCAGACAGAAACAGGAGCCATGTTGTGAAAAAAAATTCCCATGATAACAGTGACACCATTCGGGCACGCATTCGTCACCATGAAGCAGGTTTTACTAAAAAGGAGAGACAAATTGCGAGGATTCTCCTGACAGGGGATCCAACAGCCGGACTGGAGACCATTGCAGAGCTGGGAAAACATGCCACAGCCAGTGGTGCCACTGTCCTTCGTTTTGTCACCAAACTGGGATATAGCGGATATCCGGAATTTCAAGAGGCTTTGCGTAGTGAACTGACGGAATCACTGGAGTCTCCAGTTTCGCGATACCACGCCACCGACTTTACGGGACAAAACGGAGACCCCATGGGCAGGTACGTTAACTACGCCGTACGAACCTTAAATAAGATGGTGCATACCACATCGGCTGCTGAATTTGACAAGGTGGCAAAGCTCCTGGCCGATAAGCGTCATAGTGTACATGTGATTGGCGGAAGATTCAGCAGATCCCTGGCAGAGCTCTTATGTTACGGTCTGACAGGGCTGCGTGGTCGGGTGAATCTGGTTGCCAACGACTCACGAACCATGGTTAACCAACTGCTCAATATTCAAAGACAAGATATAGTGGTTGTGTTTGATTTTCGTCGTTACCAGGACGATATTAATCAATTTGCCGAACTGGCACACCAGAACGGCGCAACGCTGATTGTCTTCACGGACCAGTGGCAGGCACCCTGTTGTAAATATGCACAAAGTGTTCTGGCCCTGCCCGTTGCTGGACCGTCTGTATTTGACAGTGCAGTTGGCCCCATAGTGTGTGTGGAGGCGTTGATCGCCTATCTCGCAGAACTTCTGGCAGAAAGTGCAAAAGAGTGCATTGAACGGGTCGAAGGCCTGTATGAGAAACTGAACAATGAATAAAGGCTAATCAAGAAGGTATAATCAGCATTTGGCTTGGCAACAGTTTTTGGAAAATTATATATCTGTTCTTCTCCATCGATAGTGAATTACTCGATGTCTTCTGGTATCATGGCTGCCACGGGAAATCATCAGGATCGATAACTGCTTTAAGTCTGGCGAATGTCCGCATACGATCGTTCGCCAAAATCAGTTCAAAATCTGGATTGTTTGCAATTAGTTCATATTTGCCATCACCATTTTTTCTTACATAACGAAGCAAATACTGACCATCGTCGGTTATATCCATTCTTTCGATGGCTATTATCTGGTTACTGATACTGCCAGCGTTGTCGGGTGAAATAACCTCTAACAACAGATAATCACCGTCTTCGATGGATGTTTTGCCACCTGCCATTGAATTGCCACTGGCCCTGGCAATAAAATGTCTGCTTGGATCTAATTTGCCATATTCGGCAGGTAAGGGTGCGAGCATTATGTTTTCTTCCTCCGGAAAGCTGCTCGCAAAGTGCCCGCAAGCAATCTTTAAATCGGGGAAATAGGGAATCTCAGTATGATCTTTCGATTTAAGCTGTATTACGTTGGATGTGTACTGTTTGGGTGTTTTTGAGTCCTTATTTTTCTGTCTTCTGTTTTTTAATCTCTTTTCATACTGTAACAGTCGGTAATCAATTAACTCTTGCAGCAACAGGTTGAAAGTATCATGATGGGATAATGCAATAGTTGTTTTGAAAAGGAATCTTTCTTTTTCAATGTAAAAGAAAGAAGATTGTTCGTTTGTATTTCCTCCGATCAAGGCATTAATTGGATGGTTTTTCCAGTAAGTATGCCATTGCTTAGAATGACCGGAATCTATATTGTTAAACCGTTTCGGTAAATCGTTGAGCAATGGTTGGTGACGTTGCAGCACAGCATAACTCTTCCGGGCAAGGTCTGATATTGTGAGAGGTTTCAGAAAACCATTGTTTTCTATCATGGCTTCCAGCAAAATTATTTTCCAGGATTTTGTTAGGGCTGTTACTTCCATTTCTTTATAAAATTCATTGTGAATGTGTACACATTCCTGCTCAAGCTCGGTTAAATCCTTCTCTGACTTTATAAAATTAAACCAGTTTCCGTAGCTTGCCCGCAATGTCTGGACATTTCCACCTGCCTGAAAAAATTCCGCCAATGTGGGCCGCCTGCCCTTCGATTCTGTTATCGATTTGTAAAGTTCTTCCTGGGTGTTCCGCTTTCTTTTGAGGAGCTTGCCCATAATGTCAATGCTGGCCATATCAAAGTTGATGTAACATCCCCTTGGCAATATCAACTTGTTATCCTGTATCTGGTTCAGAAAATGCTGGCGTTCCTTTTTACTGTTTCCTATACGAAACAGCGCCTCAGGTTTACGGAAAAAGCTGATATGGTTACCGATAAAATCCACTACAACAAGCTTCGTCTTGTTTTCATGTGTCCGTAAACCACGTCCCAGTTGCTGAAGAAAGATTATTTTAGATTCTGTGGGACGGAGCATTAACACCGTGTCTATGGTGGGCATATCCACACCTTCATTGAACAGATCAACGGAAAAGATGATGTCGATGGATCCTGCTTTCAATTTTTCGAGGGCTGAATTACGACGAATTTTAGATTCACTATGGACAGCAACGGCCCTATATCCTTCCTTGTTGAAATAGTCTGCCATAAAGTCTGCATGTTTCTTTGATATACAGAAGGCCAATGTCCGCTCCTGCCTGTGATCTTTCCACTTGTCTAATGCATGCCGTGCACGAGCATATGTCGCTAACTTATTGTGTAGTTGGGTAGGGTCAAATTTACCATTTCGCCATGAAATCTCCTGGTAATCGACATGTTTGTCAGCAATGCCGATATAATGGAAAGGTGCAAGTAATCCTGCATTAATACTGTCAAACAAATCCCGTTCATACACCAGATTATTATCACAGAGGATGAGTATATCAGCCTGATCTGTACGTTCAGGCGTGGCAGTGAGTCCCAGTAAAAACCGGGGGTTGAAATAGTTCAGCACCTGTTGATAGGTTTTCGCGGATGCATGATGAAACTCATCAACAACTATATAATCGAAATAATCCGGGGAAAATGTTTTTAAATGGGCAATACGTCCAAGTGTCTGTACGGAAGCAAATAGTATATCGGTGCAATGGGAAAATGTTTTTTCGATACCTGTGTATCGGCCAATTTTGTAATCGGCGCTGATATGGACGAAGGTCGATTCAGCCTGGTTCAATATTTCTTCCCTGTGTGCAACAAAGAGAATTTTTTCTGCATGGAGTTGTTGCACATCAAAAGCAGCCAGCCATGTTTTCCCAAGGCCTGTCGCCATAACAACAAGTCCACGTCTATAGCCGGCTTTTCTGCTCTCATTGAGTGCAGTTAAGGCTTCTTGCTGATACTTATTAGGGGTGGGAGGCTCAACAACCTCTTCGGCACCAGATTCTTCCGATATCGGTATTGGACTGTTTTTCAGGCGATAACTGTAAGAATCAATCCATTCGTGGTCCAATTCTTTTGTTTGTTTATGTGTGAAAATATCACTAAATTTCTGTTTTATCTCATTAAAACGATGAGGGTTCTCCACGCTCTCAACTCGTAAATTCCACTCATGGCCATGTTGTAAAGCTGCTTGTGATATATTGCTGGAGCCGATAAAGGCGCAACCACTTTTGCCGGCACTGTTTTGAGTAAAAATATAGGCTTTCATATGAAAGCTTTTTCCCTTACTCTCAAAAATCCTGACATTTGCCCCTTTGTTTTTCAACAGCATAAGTCGTCGTAATGCAGGGACATCAGTGATGTTAAGATAGTCACCCGTTACAATTCTGATTGAGATATTACGCTCAAGTGCATCTTGCAGGGGGGGTTCCAATAAACGCAAGCCTGTTACGCGAATAAAGCCAACGGTTATGTCTATCTGCGATGCTTTGTTGATTGCGGCAATGAGATGCGGGAGAAAAGGGTCTGTGTCTCCGGTTATCAGGTGCTGTCTTTGCTGAACAGGCATCATCCTGCCATTTTTTGAATCAGCAGGTTAACCCATCTTTGCTGCTTTCCCCGAAGATTACTGGATTCGTTCCAGCTGTTCAGGATGGTTAATTGCTCAAATTTTTGAAGCAGTTTTTCAAGGCTGTTTGTCGTATAATTATTAAAGAGACGTCCTCGAAAGTCTGTTGTTTCACCGGAACCGTGCTTGAATGACATGTACCAGATTCCTTTTGGTTTCAGTGCCCGTATTATGTTTTCAAAGACTTGTCCTATCTCCTGCTTTGAGGTATGCAACAGACTGGCACATGCCCATACAGCATCAAATTGATCAATATAATTCATTGTATGGTATGAACCGACGACAACTTGCTGGCCGATGAATTTTGAAGCAAGTTTTGTAAGTTCCTCAGACATGTCCAGTGCTGTAACTTTATATCCCTGTTGCCTGAAATATAAACTATCCCTCCCAGAGCCACATCCCAGATCAAGTATATGACAGCCTTCTTCCAAATATGACAAAAAAGAATTTCGCGATTCTGCGATCGTGTCCAATGAGCATGTCTCATTAAAATAATTTAATGCATTTTCTTGGTAGTATGTCATTTCGTGGTCTGCTTTTTATATATATAACAATATCCTATATATTTTACACTGACGTTGATTTTGTCAGCTTATCCTACACTAACGCAGATAAACTGCAAGTAAGTGCCACGAAGGTGTCTCTTTGCATAACGTTTTGAGGTTATATGCCTCTCACATATTACAGGAGTCTACGCTACCCGTTTTTTATTGCAGGAATCATGGAGTAAGGCACTAAAAAACCGTATCAAGAGAAAGCTTTATGATTGTTGCCGCAACAACAATCAGGAAAAAGATACGAATAAAATGCACCTCTCTTTTACTCACAAGAGTAGATCCCAGATAGGCCCCAATTATTTGCCCCATTCCCATGA
>CAMZLK010000194.1 GCA_947311475.1 uncultured Desulfocapsa sp. | reverse complement strand
CCTGGTAGTCGGGCTGAGCGAGGAGAACAACAGGGTAGAATTGCTCTCAGCGGCCCTGGCTAATCCGCTGAATTATCTCACAACCTTTCTCAGGTATGCAGAAAAGACCGTTGGATTAAAAGACGTATTCCAAACCCTGGCATCCGGGCTGAGCGAGGAGAACAACAGAGCAGAATTGCTCTCAACGGCCCTGGCTACCCCGCTGGATTCTCTCATAACCTTTCTCGGGTATACAGAAGAAACAGATAATTCTGATTTACAAAAGGTCATTGCAAATCTGATCGCAGAAATGAACCGGTCGGAAAATCGAAAAAAACTGCAAGCCTCTATATGCCAGGCTCCCCTCGATCAACTTGTCAGTATGTTTACCTCTGAACCAGCCTCTGGTCTGTGGAGTAATGTCCTTGCTGAACTGGACATTGAGATATGGAATAAAGCCAGGAGACAAAACAAAGAATTGTCACTTAATGCCTTTGTCGCATTTCAGAAGATCGTTACGCTGCGGCAACGTCCGGAGATGGCAAGGGAACCAGCCTTGAACCTGCTGCTTGGTTCCACTGCAAAAATGTGGCACCAGCCGGGTATCGGCCTGCGTCATCTCTCCCATGTTCTGCGCTGTGCCGTTGGAGCATCTGACCGGGACATCGACCATTTGCTCAACAGGACTGCCACACCTGAGTGGGTTGATAGTTTGTATAAAAAAGTTCCGACCGGCGGCTTGGCCGGCAGCCTTTTTTCCCTGGCTACAACGCTTGCCCCCGCCCAATATACATATTTTCAAAGACCGGCGCTTTACAGCCGCATTGTTCATGATTTGCGAAAGTTTGCCAGCCAAGACAGTGAAGAAAAAGGGAAAATCATCTCTCTTTTAGGCAGCGCTGCTGCCATTGGGGTATCCATATCAGCAACACGCTTCCCGCTCAAGCTCTCAAAACTGGATGATGTACTGGAGCTTCGCAGACCGGAGCCGGATGAGACAGCTATCAATCATCTCCAGATACAACTTTGGCTCGGCCTGCGGGAAATAATTTCCCTTGGCTGTAACATTTCCGTCATCCCCCCGGTATATGCCGAAGAAATTCTATTGTTATGGCACGCAACCCAGGAAAGAGAGAGGGGAAATACAAACCTCCTTCCCCACGTTCTTGAGCGCAACCAGGAACTGATCGACTGGCTTGAAAAAATTTTAAGGGGTAACAAATGATAGCCCGTAACCCTTAGGTTGGGCTGAGTTCCGCAAAGCCCAACAAACAGCGATCTTAGCAAAACCAGAACACATTGAATTTCAGAATCTGTTTTTCTGGTTTTGCGAAAAGGCCAAAAAAGATCCGGAACTGGGGCCACTGTATACTCTACCTCTTATGACCAGGCTCCTTGCCAACTATACAATAGATGAAGTGGAAAACCTTACCTGTCAGGCACTGTTAATCGCACAAAAGGAATTCATATCCACAGAAGTCAAATCCATGGTCATAGGCGGTTTATCACTGGATTCTTTTATTCAGGTAGAACTTGCAAAAGGTCTGCAGACTCATAGCGAAATAATAGATCTTATGGGTCAACTACAACGTTGCGGAATACGGAGTTGTATCGTTTCAGCGAGTACAGAATGGATTGTAAAGGCAGCAGTAAAGCACCTTGGATTTCCAGTAGCCCAGGAAGATATCTTTGGCATCCGTGTTCAAATGAATGGCGATATTTTAACAAAGAAATTAGCAGAGAACTATCCAATCACCTATCGCGCTGGAAAAGTGGAAGTAATCGACAAAGAAATCTGCGCAACTCCCGTATTGATAGCAGGGGATGCAGTAACAGATTATGAGATGCTGAATATATCGAATGTCGCCATGCGTCTTATTATTAATCACAACAAGTCTGGCCTGATCAGCACCCTGTATGACGATCCCCGTTTTTTACTTCAAGGCCTAAATACTGGTACAGGCTCTTTCCGCCCCCATCGAGAAACCTGCGAAGAGGTTACTCGTTACCCTCTAAAGAGTGTCTGGCAACACCAGCAGAACCTGAACTGACCTGCCACCCTACACACCAAGATATCGCATCTTAAGCTCAGTGGTCAAATTATCAGTATGACTGACTCCTGTCCAGACAACCTCTCCTTTTTCCATGATGTAGGTACGATCACTGATCGCAGTCAATGCCTCTATATCTTTATCAATCACAAGGATGGAAAGACCTCGTTGTTTTAAGATATCAAGTCCTTCCCAAATTTCTTTACAAACCAGAGGTGCAAGACCTTCGGTGGCCTCATCAAGCAACAATAGTGATGGATTTATCATTAAAGCACGGGCAATGGCAAGCATTTGCTGCTCACCACCGGAAAGACTGCCTCCCTTCTGTTTTTGTCTTTCTTCAAGTCTTGGAAAAATAGAAAAGACGCGATCCACAGAATACGGATCACTGTTTTTTGAATAATTTGCAGCAACTGCAAGGAGGTTTTCCCGCACGCTCAATGTTGGAAAAATCTGCCTGCCTTCCGGGACCAAACCAATGCCAAGACGAGCAATCTTATAGCTGCTTAACTTTTGAATTTCTCTATCATTAAAGAAAATTTTTCCGGAACGTGGTGGCGTCAGGCCAATAATGGAACGAATGGTTGTGGTCTTTCCCATTCCATTACGTCCAAGTAGAGCGACCACCTCAGCTTCCCTTACCTCGAGAGTCACCCCAAAGACTGCTAATCCTGCGTCATAGCCGGTTTTAATGTTTTCAAGACGCAGCATTTATTTAGCTCCCCCAAGGTACGCTGCCTGGACAAGTTTGTTTTCTTTAATCATTTTCGGCGTATCAGTGGCCACGACTTCCCCCTGTACCAATACCGATATCCGATCTGCCAGAGCAAAAACGGCATGGGTATCATGTTCAACCATGAGAATCGTGACTTCACCTTTAAGACTACTGATCAACTCGGAAAGCTTCAATGTTCCGCCAGGGCCAAGTCCTGCCATGGGTTCATCAAGTAATAGCATCGCAGGTTTGGTGGCAAGTGCCATCCCCATTTCCAGCTGCCGCCGTTCGCCGTGTGAGAGATTTCCGGCAAGAACTGTTGCTCTATCAAGAAGACCCATTCGCTCCACAAAGCTTGTTGCAGATGCAACAAGCTTACGGTCGTGGGCAGCACGGCTCCAAAAATGAGTTCCTGTTCCCTGCTGTGCCTGTACTGCCAGCATCAGATTGTCGAGTACACTGAAACTGTTAAATAATGAGGTCACTTGAAAAGCGCGGGCAAGTCCCAGGCGGGCACGCTTATTCACGGATGTTTTTGTTATATCCCGTCCATTCAATAGAAGAGTACCGCTGTCTGGTGCGAGCAAACCGGTAAGTAAATCTAAAGCTGTCGTTTTACCCGCACCATTTGGGCCAATCAGTGCGTGCAGTTCTCCCCTTTCAATCTGTAAATTGAAGTTCCTGCAAACCTGTAGAGCGCCAAAGTGTTTACACAGATTTTTTGCCTTCAGGAGTGTTTCAGTCATGGTTCCCTCCTGTTCCCATTAACAATCCATACAATCCCCTTTTGGCAAAAAGAACTACAAAAATCAAAAATGGCCCTAAGATGATCATCCAGTGCTCGGTGTACATGGCAAGAAAATCTTCCATAAGCAGCAGAGTTGCCGCGCCAAGTACCGGGCCTGACAGAGTTCCCATACCACCAAGCAACACCATGACCATAAGCTCGCCCGATTTTGTCCAGTGCATCAGCCCGGGGCTGATAAATTCAGCCTGATTCACCAGCAGTACTCCGGCAAGACCTGCAGTAGCAGCAGAAAATGTGTAACAGGCAAGCTTATAGCGATAGCTTGCAAAACCAAGCACCTGAACCCGCTGTTCATTTTCACGACAGGCGGAAAGAACCCGTCCGAAATGGGATCGTACCAATCTATTAGCAATAATGAGAAAGACTAGCAGGATAGTCAGACAGAGGTAATAAAAACTGATATCACTGCCAAGGTTTAGAGCTGGAAAAACACTTCGATTGTAGAGACTGAGCCCGTCACTGCCACCATATTTTGTAAGTGAGACAAAGAAATAGTAGGCCATCTGCGCAAAAGCCAGGGTGATCATAATAAAATGCATCCCCTTGGTACGCAAACAGATCGCCCCAGTGACAATACCAAAAAGAGCGGCGACAAGTACCGCAAAAGGCCAGGCAAGCAGTGCGTTTTCCGTACCATTTAGAACAAAAGGCCAACTTAGCAGTGGCAAAGATTCATAACTATGAAAAGCGAGGATTCCTACGGAATAGCCGCCAATTCCCATAAACACAGCGTGTCCGAGACTAACCATACCGCCAAACCCCAGTATGAGATCAAGACTTGCTGCAGCAAGGCCATAAATCAGGATGCGGGTAAATAGAGAAAGGAGATATTCCTGCTCGGACTGAATTGCAAAAGGCGGCAATAACAGAAAACAGAGAAGACCAAGTCCATTAAAGATATTTTTTCTATTACACATTGTTCCCATTTGAAATCACAAGCCTTAACTCTGTGCCGGGAAAAGTCCGGCAGGCTTGCAGGTAAGGACAATGGCCATGAGAATATAAACCGACATGGAGGCAAGGGAGGCGCCTAGAGTATCTGCTGTTGCAGAACTCACAAGAAGAGAGAGAATATCAGGCAAATAGACACGCCCCAGGGTATCAACCATACCAACCAGCAGGGCGCCCACAAGGGCACCGCGAACAGAACCAATCCCGCCAATAACTATCACCACAAAAGTCAGAATAAGGATGGATTCCCCCATTCCCACTTCCACGGCAAGGATTGGACCGGCCATGATACCAGCAAGGGCTGCAAGCATGGTTCCCAGCCCAAAGACAAGCGTATAGAGCAGACGAATATTTACACCAAGTGCCGCAACCATTTCACGATTACTGGCACCTGCCCGGATTTGCATACCGAGTCTGGTACGGGAAAAAAGCAGATACAAAAAGAGAGCAACAAAAATACCAACCAGAATTATTGCCAACCGGTACACAGGGTAATGAACACCAGGAAGAAGTTCCACTGCTCCGCCAAGCCATGACGGAACATCCATAAACAACGGCTGTCTGCCCCAGATTATTCGGGTAAGCTCGTTAAAAAAGAAGATCAGCCCAAAAGTTGCCAAAACCTGATCAAGATGATCACGTTTATAGAGCCGACGCAATATGGTCAGCTCCATAAGCATCCCAACTGCAGCAGCAACAGGCAGAGCAACGGCCATCCCAAGCAGAAAGCTGCCACTGCGGATAGCAACAGTTGCCGCCACATAAGCACCTATCATGTAAAAACTGCCATGGGCAAGATTAATCACCTGCATGATCCCGAAGACGAGGGTCAGCCCGGCCGACATGAGAAATAACATGACGCCGAGCTGCAGGCCGTTAAGAAGTTGTTCGATAAAAAGAAGCATATGTAAACAAATATTTCCTTTTTACATACCGCACTCTCCACCATATGCATCACTATGATTGGTGAATACTTTTTTCAACAGGTGGTTTGTGTAGTTCCCTTGCCCATCTTTTACAACTTCACGAACATAGATATCCTGAACAGGATGATGATTTTTCCCAAAGCTGAAATTTCCACGTACTGTTGGGAAATCCGCTTTTTCAAGAGCTGCTCTGAATTCGTCAGCTTTATTCACATCTCCATTTACGCTTTTAAGTGCACTGCCAATCAAAAGAGCTGCATCATAGCCCTGGCTGGCGTAAAGAGTCGGGGTACGTCCATAAGCTGTGCGAAAAGCTGCAACAAAGGCTTTATTTTCAGGAGTATCAAGATCGGCACTCCACTGAGATCCGTTCACAACCCCAACTGCAGCATCCCCAACGGCCTTCAGGATTCTTTCGTCAAAGGAAAATGCAGGCCCAAAGAGCGGTGTGGACTTATTCAGCCCTGCCTGGGCATACTGTTTGATAAAGTTAATGCCCATGCCGCCAGGGAGAAAGAAATAAACAGCATCAGGTTTTGCAGCTCGAAGAGAGGCGAGCTCAGCGGCATAATCAGACTGACCCAAAGTGGTATAAACCTCTCCTGCAATTCCACCCTTGTAGAAACGTTTAAAACCTGCCAGCGCATCTTTTCCCGCAGGATAGTTTGGAGCCAGCAAATAGACATTCTTAAATCCCTGCTCAGTTACATATTTTCCCACTGCTTCATGGAGATTATCATTCTGCCATGCAACGTTAAAATAATTTTTGTCACATCCTTTTCCAGCCAGTTTGGATGGGCCGGCATTGGGGCTGATATAGAAAGCGCCCGAACGAACAATCTTTGGAACCACTGCCATGGCAACATTTGAAAAAACTATCCCTGTGAGGATCTGTGCTTTGTCACGTTTCATAAAACGTTCGGCAATCTGTCTGCCTTTTTCAGGCTTACGACCATCATCTTCAACGAGCAATTCCACGGGAAAACTACCAAGTGTTCCTTTTCCCTGTTCAATTGCCAGCTTAAATCCATCACGGATATCTTCACCAAGATACCCGGCTTTTGTGGATAAGGTGGTGATCATGCCAATTTTAATGGAGTCTGCTGCCTGTGCACTGGACAGGCTGAACAGCAGGATCAAAAGTGAAAATACGATTTTCTGCATGGCTATTCTCCTCTATTGTAAATTGCAAAAATTTCTATCCTGGAAGTATCACTCAAAAACGTTGTTAACTACACGATTCCGAGTCAAAAGAACAGAACACTACCATAAATAGTCCATTACTTCCTTATGATTTTATGAGATTTCCCGGATTTTCAACTGCCAGGCATCCCACTAAAATACCCAAAAGAAACCGGTAAATCACCCACGGGTAAACTCCGGTTCATAGCCTACGATAAAAGGGGCAACATCGTCATTTCGAATGCTGTAAAAATTCTTGTTTTTTTTTGTAAAGGGGCAAATCGGATTGAAACAAGGCTCAAAACCAAAGTTCTTGTAAAAACCAGGATTTCCTAATACATATAGCGTACTTTCCTTAATTATGTTTTGTCGCAGAGCAAAACGGAGTAGCTCTGACCCCATGCCCTGATGTTGAAATTCCGGTTTCACCGCCATTGGTGCTAAATGGTAGCCACACACCTCAGCACCGTTATAGGCATTAGAAAAAGCAATATAAGCAACGACTTTATTGGTGTGAATACAAACCCATTCATGTATCACTTTTTCATTCTTGTGGAGACTTGCAACTAATTGTTCTTCATACTGACTTCCCGGAAAAGCCTGCCTCAATAAGGCAGACGCTTTTGCATATATATCAGGGCTAAGCTTACGAATTTTCATTACTTTACATCCCAAAACATTGCTTGTTTTTCTCTAAACTGCTTCATTCCAGAAATCAAGATACCACGAAAAGCCATTGACTTCAAACTTGCTGTTTTGTAGTAAAGAGTAAGAATCACTCAATTTCGCATTTCGAATCATTCAAGGAATTTCAAAGAACTCCAAACGACCTTGCCAATGATAGTAAACTCGGAAAAAGGTCAAAAACAAGATGGACCTGGAGATAAGCGTAGACTTCGAAAACCTTCATATTCGAGGCACGGAAAGTTCTTCTCTTTTCGGCGTACCAGGGTACGTTGAAAAGAGAAGAACTTTGCAGTAACGAAGAAGATGAAGAGTTGTACGAGTCCATCAATGATAAATGTTCTACTCAGGAGATCCAGCGTCATGCTTTGTAATCAGGAAAATATCTCTACAAGATTTCTTTTTATCTTGTCCATAATTTGTACCATTGTATTTTCAACAACTGCAGCATTTGCAGAAACCCGGTACATAAAGCCCAGTACAGAAGCCGTTGTCAGACGTGGACAGGGAAACAAATATAAGATAGTTGCCATGGTAAAAGCCGGTCTTAAAGTTGAATTTGTTGAAGAAGGTACAACGCACACAAAGATTCGCCTTGCCAACGGGAAAGAGGGATGGATAGTAAAAAGGTTCCTCAGTAAAGAGCCTCCCCTTGATAAGATTGTTGCTTCTCTGCGTACCGAGAATGAAACGCTGAAACAAAAAGAGATTGAAGCCAGCCAGAAATTCGACGCTGTGAATGAAACACTGGCCCAGACCACTCAGGAACTTGATGCAACCATCGCAGAACGAGATCAGATACAGGCAGATTTCCTGAAGTTACAGCATGACACTGAAGATGTGGTTCTGATAAAAAAGAATCTGGAAAAAACTCTTAAAGATTACAGGCAGCTCTCTGCGACAATGTCTGTTATCCAACAGGAGAACGATACAATAAAGGATGATCTTGCCTTTAAGTGGTTTCTTGCAGGAGGAGGTGTACTTGTCTTTGGAATGATTATCGGCAGCATCTTCACTAAATCGCGTAAACGCAAACCGTCCTTACTATAAAGGAGACAAAACATGTCCAAAAACAAACGTCCCGGTCACTACCAGAAATTGCAAGAACGTTTTCCTGAAGTTTTAAGTGCAGTTGAGACATTAGGTTCCACTGTCCGCGCCGCAGGGCCAATCGATGACAAAACTGCTCAATTTATTCAGCTCGGAGTTGCAGCCGCATTGGGTTCAACTGGTGCTGTTCATTCTCACGCCAGGAGAGCACTTCAGGCGGGAGCAAGTGAAGAGGAGATACAGCATGCCCTACTCCTGCTCATCTCAACCATTGGTTTTCCAAAGGTTGCTGCGGCCCTTTCCTGGGTACAGGAAGTATTGGATAAACAATAAGCGGTTCGTTCGGGGACAGGATTCATCAGATCGAAGAACGATCGATTTCAGAGCACCCCTAATCCAATTTTAATCCAATTTAGTGCCTTACTTCTGAAAAGCTGTGATAGAAAACAAGAAAATCAAAGTGTTTCAAACTCAAATTATTAGCATAAGCAACAGATAGCGAACGAAGAGAGACCTTCGAGGCACTTACTTGCAGTTTGTCTGCGTTAGAGTAGTATCAAAGCTACCCGCTCAGCTGATGACTTATCTGCATGAAGCGCCGTTAACAGACGACAATTAATGCCGCCAGACTTTTCCATAATGCTTTAAATATCACAAACATATTGGATAATCGTATCATTTTCATAAGCTTAAATCAAACATCGTTTGTCGGGATCAGTTGAATTCCTTCTGCTTCCAGAAATTTAATGGTTTTACTACAGATCGGCGCTGTGGCCTTTAATGCAACCTTGAGAGCTGGCTGCACACTCTTTATTGCCTGAGCCTTCTCTACGATCTTTTTTCCATCTGCCATAATAATCCTGCTCTTTCTATTCATAACGATGGCAATGGTGCTTTGATCTATCTGTTCAAGAACAGTTCGTGGTGCCAATCCAAATTTTTGGGGAGATACATTCGTCATTGTTGAGTTCCGATATTATTTGTCAGTTTTGGGAAGAAACAAGCTACTGAATGCACCTATTCCTGCAAGCAGCCCAGCCAGAATATATGCCTGAGCGAAACTGCCGCTCCCTTCGGCCATAATTCCTGCAAGGGCCGGCCCTGAAATCTGTCCAACACTGAAGAACAGAGTAAGTGTGGCAAAGCCGGCTGCTGCCCGTAAAGGGCCGAGGTAGTCACCAACAGCCGCAGCCATGATGGAAGGTACACTCCAGGCACAAAGTGCCAAAAGAGCAATGGATAAGTAAATGCTGCCCGCAAAAGGATTAAGAGCAAGGAGAAGATGAGAAAGACCTTGTAAAGCATAGACAAGCGCCAGGGTACGGGATCTGCCAATGCGGTCGGAAAGAGATCCGAAAATTGGGCCTGAAAACATGCCGAGCAGTCCAAACCATACCCAAAATCGTCCGGCAACAGCTTCACTGAAGCCATAATCATTTATCAGCGTGGTTATTACAAAAGTCACATAAATAACAACGGAGAAACCGAAGGTAAAATAGATTCCACCCAGATAAAGAAGGGTACGTTTTTCTGTTGTGAAAGGCTTTGCAGGAGCTGGAGTTACTGATTTTTTCGGCCCTTTCCTTACAGTCTTTTCAACAATCTTCAACCCAAGTTCTGAAGGGCGGTTACGAATAAGAAGTGAACAGACAACAGCAATTACAAGAACGATCCCGCCAAGAACTATCCAGTTTGTACGCCAGCCCTGGCCGGCTGTTGCCCAATCATTAATTGCAGGAATCAGTAAACCTGTAATCATAATACCAAGCCCAATCCCTGAAACCATAAGCCCGGCCGCACGACCACGGAGAGTTGAGCCAAACCATTGCGAAACCAGCCCCATGACAGGCACGTTGGCACAACCACTGCCAATTCCTGTGAAAAAGAAAGCAAACAGCACCGGCCAGAAACCAGTTGCCCTACCCACAAGAATCATCGAAGTCCCCACCAGAAAAATCCCGCTACTGATAACAACTCTGTAGTCAAAACGTTTTACTAAACGACTGCTGATAAGCACACCGAGCAGGTAGCCAAAGAAATTACCAGTACCGATAAAACCCATCCTGCTGTAACTAAGCCCAAGATCACTCCCCATGGAAGGAAGAAGCATTCCAAGGGAAAAACGACCAAGGCCGAGCACGGCAACGATGGTTAAGGTTCCTGCGAGTACAACAACCCAACCGTAATGAATGTTACGTAGAAATTGCATAGTATTTTTTCTTCCTCATGGGCTACCCCATGGGATATAAGAACTCACTATGAACTTCATCGCATTTACGTAATACATCTTCAGACAACTCGAGATCCATCGCTGCAAGAGCATCCTCAAGTTGTGCTGTGCTCGTCACTCCGATTATTGTTGAGGCAACAAAATCAAACTGCTTACTCCAGGCAACAGCAAGTGTGGCAGAAGATATTCCAGCTTCAGCAGCAATATCCATATATCGAGCTGTGGAGGCAAGTGTTTTTGTGTTCAGAAAACGGCTTACCATCGCCTGAATACGAGCATCAGGATCTTTTGCATAAATGCTGAAACGCCCAGCCACATCATCTCTTGTGTTGTATTTTCCAGTCAAAACACCGCCAGCCATCGGAGAATAGGGTAACAGGGAAACTTTCTCCTTTGTGCACATCTCAACCATATCATCGAGAAACCTGCGATTCAGCAAAGAAAAATTATTCTGGACAGATTCAAAGCGCTTATATCCATGATACTCTGATATCATATTAGCTTTAGTGGTGCCATAAGCTGTATCATTGGACGTTCCGAGATATCGCACCTTGCCGGAATGTACCAATTTATCAAATGCCTCCATGGATTCCTCTTTAGGAACAATACTATCCGGCCAGTGCATCTGATACAGATCAATATAGTCACACTTCAAACGGCGAAGACTCCCCTCCACCCCTTTTATAATGTGATGGGCATCAATGGCAGTGAGTCCCCCACGAACCGGTGGAACAAACCATCCGGAAGCAGCACCTGCAACCTTTGTGGCAATAATGAGCGAATCCCTGTTTCTCCCCTGCATCCATTCCCCAACTATTTCCTCCGTAATACCGACTGTTTCTGCCCGTGGTGGAACCGGGTACACTTCGGCGGTATCAAAAAAATTAATCCCAGCATCATAGGCCTTATCCATTATGGCAAAGGATGCTTTTTTGTCACACATGGAACCAAAAGTCATGGTTCCCAAACAGATGGGACTAACCCGTAAACCACTTCGACCAATATATCTATATTCCATTCCGAAATTCCTTTTCCGTATCAATTAATGATGGAAATACCATCTGGCTGAATGCTGATAATCCTCTTTTTGTAAAGGGCACCGATGGCTTTTTTAAAAACCTTTTTACTCACCCCAAACAGAGCATAAATATCATCAGGAGGACTTTTATCTGTTACAGCAACCTTAGCACCACTCTTCTGGATGATAGCAAGAATAGTTTGGGAGATTTCATCTATTCCCTGATACCCTGCCTGCTGAAGGCACAAATCAATTTTCTGATCTTCCCGAACCCTTTTAATATATCCTTTTATCTGCTTGCCCATCTGAACCTGCCGGAAAATCTCATTCCGGTAAATCATACCAACATGATCCCGGTTAATAAGTGCTCGGTAGCCCAAATCTGTTTGCTCAAAAAGGATGAGATCCACCTCTTCTCCTTCTTTATAGTCAGGGACTTGTTGGCTAAGAAATTTATCCAACCTGGAAGAGGCTATGATGCGATTTGTTTTTTTACTAAGGAAAACATGTACAACGTAAGCCTGTCCTTCCACCATTGGATGCTGCTGTTCACCTTTTGGAACAAGCAGGTCATTTTCCATCCCCCAGTGAAGGAAAGATCCAGCTGATGTGTTAGACACTACCTGCAAGGTGGCGAACTCACCAACTGTTGCATAAGGTCTGCGCGTGGTGGCCTGCAGCTGCCCTTCTTTATCTGCCTGAACAAAGACCTCGATTTCATCACCCTGCTGATACCTGGCTGCCACATCCCTTGCCGGCAAAAGAATATCCCCGGATTTTCCAGCATCAAGAAAAACTGTATCAGACTGTTTTTCCTTTATTCTTAACCTATTAATTCTTCCAATCCGTATCATATTTATTCCTGTAAATGTAATATAACAATGTGGCAGCCACAACGCTCTGTCAAAAATACAAAAACCAGACTAACGTACCCAAACTATTCCGTTTTCACCGTCCACTAAGATCATAATAAAATTGTGGTATTTTCATCGGCTTTTCTTGTAAAAAAAAATCCCTTCCTATACAATGAATGTAGTAAGGCATGAAGAATTCAAATACACTTATACCTCTTTTCACTATAAATTGAATGAACCCGGAAAGTAACCATGAATCTCCTGCGATTTGTTTAAATTCTGAGATTTCAACAGGATCGATTTTACCAATTGACTACCTAAAGGATTATATACCGGTAACACGGTACTTTAAGAAGGAAAACAAAGGCGGAGAACTTGTTCAGTCTCTTGGTGGCAATGGTGTTGACCTGGATGCCCTTCAAGGTGCCCACGATTTTTTTGAAGTTGGCAGACTGAACCCTTCACTCAAAAAACGTATCAATGCTGAGATTATTGACCCTGCAAAAAAAAACCTTGAACGTCTCATCTCTGATTTAAAAAAGAAACTAAAGGATAAACACTTTTTAAACGGGATTTGTTCTTCCAATCCATTAAAAAAACAGTTTCTCGAGTATCTTAGAGAGATCTACAACGATCACCTGACCTTATTAAACATAAAGAAACTCAACGATTCCAATAAGGAAATACTTGAGCAATCACTCGATATCTGCACCCTTGCAACCATTCTTGCCATTAGAAGTAACGTTCTTCCTCAGGAAATTGATACCATCTGCAAAGGATCTCTTTTAATTAATATTGGAAAAACACAAGTCGCCACGCACGAAAACGCAAAACATATCGACGAAGGCTGCAAATATCTGAAAATCCTTGGCTATGATGAAACAATCATAAACATCGTTCGTTTCAAATCATCTTTTGAAAAAATCACACCCGAGCCGAAACTGATAATCGGCATCGTCAAAGCATCATATCTCTATCATTTAAGTCTCAATAAGTATCAGCCCGATAATATCATAGGCGCAATTGCCAGCCACAGTGCAACCCTGAAAAAGCTCAAGACCTACGTCACACTTAAATACATGAATCTACGAACATACCGTTTATTAATACGGGTATTTAATGAATCCACAGTTTAACAATCGCTTTCTTTATAACAGGCTTTTTATTCAGCCTGAAGCTTGCGATTGCCAGCATGTGCCGCATTCGAAAGTTGCCCTGCCAGTGACAACTCCCCCTTACTTTCAAAAGGTACTGACATACCGATGGCACCACCCAGTCTGATCTTCCCGGTCAACTCATAACGCATCGGCTGTAATGCATCCTGTGTCCCATCCATATCCTGAACCAGAGCCAGAACCGAGGAGAACATTTTTAAGGTGGAAACGTATACAGTCACAGGAACGATATCCGTACCAAAAGCAGGAATTGCCTGATGTTTATCCCCAATACCAGTAGCGAAATGCCTGCCGTCGATATTTAACTTACAACTCACTCCTTTCAAATCGAGTGAGAAATCGTTGGGGTTCATTACTCGCAGAGAAATCTGAAAGACAGCCTCAAAGGGCTTGACCTCAAGCATCTGCATGTCCACAAGTGTGACCTGTGGTTCTTCCACGGATTGTCCCATTCTGGCACAACCGGCCAGTAAAAGAAAAAATGCGGTTAACAGCAACTTTACACTACTATTTTTGTAAGCAATCATGAACTGTCTCCTTGAAATGTTCTGCAATAAAATAACTCCAGACTTTACTGCCACAGGCATTATGAGTAAAACCTTCCTGTAACATCATTAACGTAACTCACAATATCTCTCAGGTTGCCGGATTTCGACAAATAATATATCAGGATAACGTCAACCCTGCACTCTTTTACCAAAACCCTTCTTCATCACCGTTTACCACCATCAACCTGGCTGGCAATAGGCATTGCGGGGCTCGGGATAGTCTGGATGTTTATAAATGACGAAAATGCGACCTTCTCAATGGTTGATGACCTCGTAAAAAGGTCAATTGAAAGATGGCTGAGTAAAATCAATTCTGCAGGCGCGCCTGCTCAAGATATGTTCCAGGCAATATTGATAGGTGCAATACTCTCAGCCCTTGCAACCCTGCCGTTTGCCCTGCCATTCCAGGCATCAACCCACGATCCTGGTCTGCTTGCCCTGCTTGGAACTTTCCAGCTTGCCATTCCCTGTCTTCTTGTTGTTCGTTTAACAAGGGAATTACCAGCACCTGAGATCTCACTCCCAGGCCAGTTTGAGGTGATCTTTGGGGTAACATGGGCATGGCTATGGGCAGGCGAAGAGCTCTCCTCAAATACTCTCAGTGGCGGCCTTCTGGTGCTGGGAGCACTTATTATAAATGAACTACTTTTGATTATTCGCCAGCGAAAAGCCTTGAAAATGGTGCGATGAGAGACATATCGTTGTACCATTGTTTTTTAAGCAGATTGTACAAACCCTTCTTTTGATAACTTCGCAAGAAGTCAAAATAACACAATTTTCTATTAAAATATGCCACGCTTTCTTATCACAAACGACGATGGAATCCACAGCCCGGGCCTTGAATCTCTGGTTCAAGCACTCAGCAGTCTTGCAGAGTGCATGGTTATCGCGCCAGACAGAGATAACTCAGCCGTATCCCACTCACTCACAATGAACCGTCCCTTACGAGTTAGCAAACTAAAAGATGGATTTTATAGTATCAATGGCACCCCCACAGACTGTGTGGCAATCGGCCTGAAAAAGATAATTAAACAAAAACCGGACCTGCTGGTATCAGGAATTAACCCAGGCCCCAATCTAGGCGATGACATTTCCTACTCCGGAACTGTCTCAGCCGCGGTGGAAGGTACAATGTACGGGATTCCATCCCTTGCGGTTTCCCTCGCCGGGGAGGCACCATACGACTTTACAACTGCTGCAGATATGGCAGCAAAACTCGCAAAACTGATATTAAAACAAGGATTACCGCAGAATACTCTGCTCAACACCAATGTTCCGGCAGTTGATCCCATTCGGGGAATGAAAGTTACCCGCCAGGGAAGACGGCTCTGGGAAAATGCCATTCAGGAAACCAATGACCCATGGGGAAGAAAACACTACTGGATCGGAGGAGGCACACCCTATACTGATCCAGGAAAAGACACAGATGTTTATGCCGTGAGTAAGGGGTATATTTCTGTCACTCCAATCCATCTCGACCTGACAAACCATCAGGGAATAGACCTTCTGAAAAACGAATGGCGGTTGGAAGAATAGTAAGAGACGATCTTTGAACTCCATGCACGAAGTATTCTTTCTTCACTGTCTGGACTCTTCCAGTAAGACTGGAGAGTACAGCTCTTGATTTTTTCAGACGAATCCGATGTGAAAATTGTAGCCCCCACTCTTTCTATCAGATCTGTTTTCGTTTTATCCCCAGGCAATATGGACTATCCAGCTGATAAACACGAACTTTACGGCTACGTGGAAACTCTCTTTTGGAAATGGTTTTGAGCAGTTTAACCAGGCCGCCCATACTTACCTGATAGGTGTTATCCTCGTAACCTCGTTCCTGTACCGACAATGTTTCATCATCAATTTTGATGATGGTGATGCCACGGTTGCGCTTGTAGGTCAGTATCTCTACCCCTTGTGGTGGATCGAGCTTGTTCACTAACTGCTTTACCTGCTTTATTGCGGATTGGATGTTAATTAGAGCCATGTCAGGTCCTTGTGGAACTCACGATGGAAAATGGTGATACATTCCATACCGGTTTATGACCGTGGACCGAGTTGTTCCGGTCTCACCTTTTCCTGAAAATAGACATCCCCCTCTTCAAAGCTAACCGTTCGCCCAACAGGGTTTACTAATTTCTGTTCACTGTCATTCCAGCCGCGCAATCCGGTTTTTAGTGACACAACATTCTCGTATCCTAACAGCTGCAAGGTGTAGGCTGCAAGGACAGAACGCTTCCCGGAGCGACAGATAACAAGTACCCTTTTATCCCTTGCCTCCACCAGTTCAGGGAGGGTCTGCTCATAGCCCCAGTCACTTGCTGTTTCCAAAACTCCCCGGGGCACATTGATGGAGTTCTCTATATGCATATTCTGAAACTCTACCGGGCAGCGTACATCGAGCAGAACGATATCTGGATTGGATTCCATCTCCTCAAGTGCATCCCAGGGAAATATCTCCTGGATATGGGGTGTAAGCTCAGCGACCAGATCATTAAAGTTCTTTCTTTTCATTCCACATCCTCTGTCCGTTATTCAAATAAGATGGACTCGTAAAAACTCTTCACCCCTTCGTTACTGCAACTTCATCTTTAACATTTTCATGAATTTTTTCACTGTGCTGATCTATGACACAATCTTCCATCGCGTGACAATTATCTGGTTTATCTGCATGTTCACTGGTATCAGTATTGCTTGTAGCATCTTTGTTGGTAAGACTACAAATATTAAATTCAACTACACTGACTGTAGAATTAGAATCTTTTTTAACAGCATTTTCTTCTTTAGACACTTCAGAACTTTTAAAGTAAAAAACTTCCGGACTTTTTTAACAGCAAATATTAGCATTAACTTATCTTCTCATAGCATGCCT
>CAMZLK010000193.1 GCA_947311475.1 uncultured Desulfocapsa sp. | reverse complement strand
CCATTCCGAACACGGAAGTTAAGCTCTTTTGCGCCGATGGTACTGCATGGGTGACTATGTGGGAGAGTAGGTCACTGCCGATTTCTTCTTTCTCTTTATTGAGATAAAAAAAGCCCCAATCAGATCTGATCTGATTGGGGCCTTTTTTTGTTCTTACCACCCTGATGGCGTCGTAAAAATCCTTATCTTTTTGTAGTTCCAGCTACTGCATATCTTGCTCTTGCTGTAGAGAAAGGTGTTCCCTATTCCCTTCTCCACAAAACCAACTATTTTTTATTTCAAGAGTGTCTTCAAAATATTGCATTTTCGACATATTTCCATTTTATCACGAACATCAATATTTTTGGTGCAGTCACATTTCGTTCCACAAACAAACCAACACATCTCCCCCAATTGAAACTCCCAGGCAGGACATTCTTTCTTCATTTCACAGGATTTTCTCTCCCAGCATGGTTGTGCTTGTTTATTCTTCCTGTTTTTCTTTTGATAGATAAGAAACCAAAGCTGCCGTTCAATGTGGAGAGGTATTTTCCGCCACCCCTGCTCATAACTGTGAATTGCTTTTAATGATACACCCAGCAATTCTGCGAATTGCTTTTGTGTTCTACTCAGCTTCTTACGTATGGTAACAAAGGCTTCTTTTTCCACAGCAGCACCAAATTCCAATTTTAAATGTCCATCTATTCAAACACTAACAGAAGAACTACCAGTAATACATTGAAGTATATCAAGATAACAGATAAAAAATAATTTTCCATTAGATTTCTTCTTTATCGAAATTTATTATCTCCAGTATCTTAATTATTTTATTTTTAGATTTTTCTTTACTTTTGAATATCCTTTCATTGAGTTTCACCGTTATTTTTTGTATGTATCAGTGGAATAAAATTCATTTCCATTAGCACTCACCATAAAAGGAGATTCCAATGCCACTTCACGTTGTAAATCATCCCCTTATCCGCCATAAAGTAGGTCTTTTAAGAGAAAAAAACATCTCCACCAAAGATTTCAGAGCCCTCTCTTCAGAAATTGCACGGCTCCTTGGCTATGAGGCCACTAAAGACTTACCCACAGAAACCAAGAACATTGAAACCTGGTCTGGACCAACTGCCGTTGAGGGGATCAAAGGAAAAAAAATCACTTTTGTCCCTATTCTTCGGGCTGGACTTGGTATGATGGACGGAGTTTTCGACTTGATTCCATCGGCAAAAGTTTCAATTGTTGGATTTTATCGGGATGAAGAAACACTTCTTCCTGTTCAATATTATGTGAAACTTGCCAAAAATATTGAACAACGCACTGCCTTGATTCTTGACCCTATGCTCGCCACCGGTGGCACTCTCAATGCGACAATCTCACTTTTGAAAGAAGCAGGATGTTCCTCTATCAAGGGTATTTTCCTTGTATCGGCACCCGAGGGAGTAAAAAAAGTTCAGGATCAACACCCTGATGTTGATATTTATACTGCTGCATTGGATGATCGACTTAATGATGATGGTTACATACTCCCAGGTCTTGGTGACGCCGGGGATAAACTATTTGGAACCAAATAGCCATACTCACTATCACCTGTTCAAAATCAGTTTTTTTTAAAAGGAGAAAAAACATATATGGAAACACAATCCATCGATAGCGATTATAATTTTAGAGCGAGGGATATCCTGCTTGGGGCCCAAATGTTATTTGTTGCCTTGGGTGCACTGGTACTTGTTCCTCTGCTTACAGGACTAAATCCCAATGTGGCATTATTTACAGCAGGTGCGGGTACACTTCTCTTTCAAGTTATTACCAAAGGAAAGGTGCCTATTTTTCTTGCCTCTTCATTCGCATTTATCGCACCAATTATATATGGAGTTCAAACCTGGGGAATATCCGGAACCATGTGTGGTTTGATGGCTGCTGGGTTATTATATGTAGCACTCTCAATTCTTATTTATTTCCAGGGTGGTGAAATACTAAATAAAGTTCTTCCTCCAATAGTTACCGGACCTGTTATCATGGTGATTGGTCTCATTCTTGCCCCTGTTGCTGTTTTTATGGCTACCGGAATGACTGGAGATGGATCCTTTGAACTGGTTCCACGCAACACAGCTCTTATTGTTTCTACGACCTCGCTTGGAGTAACACTTGCAGTTTCATTACTTGGCAAGGGAATATTCAAACTTATCCCCATTCTTTGTGGAATTATGGCTGGATATCTTATTTCCATTCCCTTTGGGCTTGTTGATTTATCACCTGTTAAAGCGGCATCCTGGTTTGCCATGCCTGCCTTCACCTACCCCGAATGGAATCTTGAAGCTATTTTTTATATAGTTCCAGTTGCCATTGCCCCTGCAATTGAACATTTTGGAGATATTCTTGCCATTGGTTCAGTTACCAAAAAAGACTATATTAAAGATCCTGGTATTCATAGGACCATACTTGGAGATGGCCTTGCAACCAGTCTTGCTGCCATGTTCGGCGGGCCACCAAATACCACGTATTCTGAAGTTACCGGAGCCGTAACTCTTACTAAATCATTTAATCCTGCCATCATGACCTGGGCAGGCATCATAGCCATAATCCTTGCCTTTGTTGGAAAAGTTGGCGCCATGCTGCAAACTATTCCATCTCCTGTAATGGGTGGTATCATGCTCCTTCTCTTCGGTGCAATTACAGTTGTTGGTTTGAATACACTTGTTCGGGCACAGGAAGATCTTACAGAACCACGCAACCTTGCCATTATATCACTTATTATGGTACTTGGTATCGGTGGTATGAGTTTTTCTGCAGGAGCTTTTACTGTCAAGGGTATTGGACTTGCAGGCATTGCAGGAGTACTTCTCAACCTGTTGCTGCCTGGTAAAAAGAAGGAACAATCTTAACAGGTTATATGGCCAAAAGTGCTAATACTAACACGGGTATTCTTTATGTAGCAGCTACCCCCATAGGTAATCTTGAAGATATCACCTTGCGCTGTTTACGAATTCTGGGTGAAGTGGATCTCATCGCTGCAGAGGATACCCGTCATACACGAAAACTTCTAACTCATTTTGAAATATCCACACCGTTAATCAGTTATTATCGTGAAAAGGAAGCTGAGCGGTCGATCCAGCTTATTGAACGTCTATCAAATGGAGAATCCATTGCTCTGGTTTCAGATGCCGGAACCCCGGGTATTTCTGATCCCGGAGCGATTCTTGTCGCCCAGGCCCATGACGCTGGCATTGAAGTTATCCCCCTTCCTGGTGCCTCTGCTCTTACCACCGCCCTTTCAGCTGCCGGAATAACAAATCCACATTTTCTTTTTTTAGGTTTTGCTCCTTCAAAAAAATCACAAAGAAGATCACTTCTTACCTCCCTCATTGATGTACAATGGCCTATAGCTTTTTATGAATCACCTCGCCGGATAGAGGGGTTACTTAGCGATGTTTTGGAAATTATGGGAGAACGAAAAGGTTTTTGGGGACGAGAACTTACCAAAACATACGAAGAACTCAAAAAGGCATCCATCAGTGAACTACTTGTTCATGCATCTTCCAACACAAATCGCGGAGAATTTGTACTTGTCATAGAACCTGGTACCATAATCAAGGCAGAGGGTGAAAACCTCCATGAATTATTAGTCTGGTATCGCGACAACACCACCCTATCTTTAAAAGACGTAAGCCGCAAACTTGCCTCTGATCTCGGGTTATCCAGATCAAATGTTTACCAGGAAGCACTTGTTGTATTTAAGAAAACGTAACCATCCAAAATACTTGATACTCAGCTCAATACCGTCTTAACCATCTGATTAAGCTCACTAAATCCGAATGGTTTCATCAGTGTACTTTTAAAACCATAATCCTTGTAATTGCTCATTATCTGGCTATTGGCATAGCCGCTTACTACCACAATTTTTGCCTCTTTATCTATTGCAAGAATCCGTTGAGCTGCTTCTTCTCCACCCATCCCTGCGGGAACAGTCAAATCCACAATCACTATCTCAAAAGGAGTTCCTTCCTCGATGGACTGTTTATATTTGTGAATAGCCTCTTCTCCATCAGCCGCTGTTTCTACCTTATGTCCCAAAGTATCCAACTGAATTTTCAACACATCGCGAACAACACGTTCATCATCCATAAACAGAATTTTTACCGATTGTTCAAAAAGAGGACAACCGTTCTGTTCATCTGGAATTTCGTCACTTTCTTTTTCCGTTGCAGGTAAAAACAGAGAAAAAGTTGTCCCTTCACCAACCTGTGATTCAACTTCCATGGTTCCCTTGTGTTTACTGATGATAGAATGTGAAATCGCCAACCCAAGGCCACTGCCCTTATGTTTGGTGGTGAAATATGGATCAAATATTTTATCAATAAACTCCTCAGGGATCCCGCAACCATTATCAGATATTGAAATTTTAACAAATTTTCCAGGTTGCACTTGTCCCTGTACTGTCTCTTGCAATTCTTCAGCATTCTCACAGTGAATACGTATTGTCCCACCATCTTCCATTGCATGCTTTGCATTTATAACTATGTTTTGGATAACCTGGCTTATCTGTCCACTATCAGCATCCGCCATCCACAAGTCTTCCGGATAGTCATACTCACAAACAACTGCACTACCATGTAGAACAAAATCGGAAATCTCTTGTATTAACACGGTCAAATCAGTAGCATCTTTGATCAGTTCGTCACCCTTTGCAAAGGTTAACAGCTGTCTTGTAAGCTTTACTGCTCTCCTGGTAGCCTTAGTCGCTTCATTTAACAACTCTGCGGCATCCTGATCCTTTTTCCCGAAACGAAAATTTGCAAGTTCTATATTTCCCAGGACCGCTGTGAGAATATTATTGAAGTCATGGGCAATCCCACCAGCCAACACACCAACAGACTCGAGTTTCTCAATCTTTAACAGTTCATCTTCCATTTTCTTTTTGTCGGTTACATCACGACTTACCCCAATAAGACCAAAAATGTTACCGGCAGGATCAAGTAATGGTATTTTAAAGGTATCTACCAGTACTTTTTTGCCATCAGGGTATGTTATCCATTCATCTTTACGACGAGAATGTCCGAGATCAAGAATACTTTTATCCTGTTTCATGTAAAAATCGGCAATATCTTTTGGAAAAAACTCTTTATCTGTCTTATGGATAATTTCTTTTTCACTTTTCCCGATAAATTCCTCAAAAGCCCTGTTACATCCCAGATAAGCACCGTCATAATCTTTATAATAAATCAGATCAGGAATAGAGTTGATGAGCGAAAGCAGAAGAGTACGTTCCTTCACCAGGGCTATTTTTGATTCTTTTTGTTCTGTAACATCCAAATGAATACCAACAGCACGCTTTGGACGACCAGATTCATCACGCTTGTACACTCTCCCTGCAGCAAGTACCCATATCCATGCTCCGGATTTGCTCTTTAAACGGTGTATGCTCTGATACACTTTGGTTTTCCCGTGGAGATGGTCTATCAGTTTTTTCAGTACTTGTAATTTTTCCTCCGGGTGTAAAAGGCTTTTCCAGTGAACAATTTTGTTTATTACATCTTCATGATCGTAACCAAGCATTTCTGCCCAACGATCATTATGGTTCACTTCACCAGACTCTATATTCCAATCCCAGGTTCCAAGCGATGCACCTTCAATTATCAGTTCCAGACGTTCTTTACTATCCTGTAATTCTTCCGTTACTGTATTGAGCATGACAACCGTTTTATTAACGGCCTCTCCAATACGATTAAACTCCTTAAATTGTCCCGCTTTATATTCTTTTCCCCCCGATTTTAATGCAGCATTTTCTGTATAATTGATCAAATCCTCCATTGCTTTCTTTAACTTTTTTTTAGGCAAAAAAGTAAAGACCATAAATAAAAATACCGTGCAAACCAAAACAACGACACCTGAACGAAGAAATGATTTTTGCAGATCCCTGTAATGATACGCATCATACACAAGAATGATACTGAAATCATTTGCCCCATGAAAAGGATATTTAAAACGACTGACAATAACTGATTTATCGTCTCCATTTTTTGTTGAAAGCACTGACTCTGTAATTGATCGCTGCCCTGCTTTCAGGGTTGTTCTTACTTTGTTAGTGAGAGGATAGTTAGCAGCAATAATAGTTCCATCAATCTCAAGGGCAACAAACAAAGCGTTCAAGCTACGATGCTGAATAGCGCGCGCAAAACTATGGTTATCATTAAGAACCACACCTCCAACCAGCATCCCGAGAACAAGTCCTGTATCTTCATGTACAATCCATTTTGCTGAGGCCATAACCCAAATAGGTTTTTCTGGCAGACCGGCATTAATGAGAGACCACTTACCAAGGAGATACTCTTTCTTATTTCTACAGATTTCATCGGAATGGCTAAAATCGAAAAATGATGAATCCCCTACAATAACATCTTCATCCTTGTGAAAAGGGATAAAACGTAAAAAATCGAACTCTTTACTCCCCCCTTGTCGTAAAATCTCTCCTGCATCTTCACGAGTGATGGATGGCTCCTGTTTAGAAGCCCTTCTAAATTCAATAACTATATTATCAAGACTAGTTGTGAGATGTTGGCGTACACGATCCAATTCTATTGCAGTATTTCTATTGTTGAGTTCAATACTCATCTCCAGATAACTGCTAATATTTTTCTCACTTTCAAAATATAGCCAGGTGAGCAACACTGGCAAAAGAATGAGAAGTGGTGGAAAGAGATATCGTGCAAAAAAAACTGGAACAGTTGTGGGATATTTAAAGAGAACCATTCTTTTAGTGTACTTTCCTGGAATACTGAAACTTTACAAAATGCTTTGGGAAAACAAAGTGTTCTATATTTTCAATTCTTCTGATAGTATCCATGTTTAAGATTACTTAAAACTGATGGCGTCGTAAAAACTCTTCATCTGCTTCGTTGCTGCATTTTTTGTTTAATTACGACGTACCCTAGCATGCCGAAATCAAACAAAAAAT